>JAAYZI010000090.1 GCA_012514925.1 Deltaproteobacteria bacterium
CGTGCCCGTTGTTATTAATGTCTTAGCGCACTGTAGTCAAGGTGGGTGGGGAAGGCGCTTTAACTATTAACGGGGGCGGTCATATATGTGGCAGCGCTAATTAGTTAAAGTTTGAGAAACATTGGTTGCCTTGGTAAAATCGACGTAATCGTTCACGCATGGAATTGATTAAGCAATTGATCATGCAATTTTTGTTTTAAGCCTCGCACGGTAACGCGGAGTTAATATTACTTTCTCCAGAGAAAGTAATATTTATGTGGACGGATACAGTACCGCCTACGCGTGGAATCGATCATACAGTTTCGTTTTCAGCCTGGGCGGTAAAATGTTACTTTCTCCGGAGAAAGTAATATTCATGATAATTACACTGGTAACACATTGTAATCACCTAATTTAATATTCATGTGAACGGATACAAATCGATTCGCTTGGTCACACATTCAGTTTACCGAGTCATATTAAGAGTATGGCGCTTATTTACGATGGGTTGTGTTAGAATGACCATTCCACACTAACACCCTAGAACTCCTAGTCGATCATGAGTTTCGGGCAACCTTCGGAAGTGCTATCATCTCAATCTTAGGAGCGGTGAATGGTCGGATAGTCTGGGCATAAAAGAGTTGAGTTTATGAAATTCCGGGAACAGTGTTTTTTCTTCTGCATTCTGATGATCTCGCTTCTTGTGCCGAGCTCTCCTTGGGTTGGGGCCGCCGCCGCGCAGGGCGGGCCTGATCTTACAGCTGACCAAGTTGAGATCTCCACCCCGCTATACCGTCCCAATTTTTCTGGTTTTGAACAGCAGCTAGGCACCTTTACTTACAAGGTTAGCTGGCAGGGCATTTCGGCCGCAGAGGCCAAGATCAGCGTATATAAAGAAGGCGACTACTACCGCATCCTCACGCAAGCTCGCACCAATTCATTTATTGATATGTTTTACCGCATGCGCTTTTGGGCAAAAGCCAAGATATCAGCGAAAAGTTTGTTACCGACATTTATGACTACGCACAGCAAGGAAAATTCACGTTTAAAAGAGGCCGAAATTACCTTCTTGCCTGATGGTACGGTGAAATCAGTGCGGCGCGATAACGGAATAGAGTCCTTGCGTCTTAACTTTAACCCTAAAAATTTAATGCTGGATCCCTTTTCAGCTGTCTTTTTGGCGAGGGGGCTTAACTGGGAGCTGGGAGAGACCAAGAAGTTCGATACTTTTAACGGCAAGGCCCGTTATCTAATTTCGCTAACAGCCATCGACCGAGTTTTGATTCCCGTAAACGGCGTACCGAGAGATACCTGGGTTATCAGCCCGCAGGTGAAACGGCTGACCGGGACCGGGGATGATTCCAAGAAAATAAGGGAAGCCAGAATTTACGTGACCAACGACAAAGCTAGAGACGTGCTAAAGATTGAGAGCGAAGTTTTCGTTGGCACAGTGACGACACGGCTGACATCGTATGCAGCGTTAGCGAAACCCACTGCGGTGGCAGCGGCCTCCGAGGCTGGGAGTTCAGTGTTCTAGAGTCTGGGGTTTTATATCCAGTAACCGCTTGCGTGAATATTACTTTCTCTGGAGAAAGTGAATTTAACTCCGCGCCGAAGTGAAATTTTACCACCCAGATTGAAAGCAAAAATTGCGTAATCAACTCCGTACGTGAGCGCTTACGGAGTTTTTATATCAATCCAAGTGGCCTGCCAGTTGCTAGTTGTTTGTCGGCAAGATGCCTATGAGCGCGTTTTGCTGCTGCTGCATGCTGCCGATTAGTGATTCTAATCTGGCATAGAGCGAGGTCAGATTCTGTTTCTCCTTGTCCAAGCGCGCTTCCAGATCTCCGATCCTAGATTGCAGGGATGAGATTGCGGATTTGTTGGCATTAACAGTTGCGTCAAAGAGCCCATTAAAGCGGGTGTAGTTATCAATTGTCCCTCCCGGTGCTGCGAGATTCTCTCCCAGATTTTCAAGGATAGCCTGCACGTCGGATGGGTTCTTGCTAAAAGCGTCTGTAAAGGTCTCTTCGTTGAATTTTATGGTGCCGTCTCGCTCGGTCGTGATACCCAGGTCCGCCAAAATGTTAAAGTTGCCGCCGGAGATTTTGGAAGAGGCAAAGGTGCTGCGCAACGAGCTTAGCAGACTATCATCCAAGCTGGTTGTAGCCAGTGGACCGAAGACATTAATATTCTGCCCGTTTTTCCGTTCGACGGTAATAGCGTCATTTTCAGCGACAAATTTTACGATTTCGTTGTACTTATCCACCATCTCTTGGAGAGTTGCGATGGTTTCTTCGCTGTTGTTTGCGACTGTCAGACGGGCGGTGCCAGTGGATTGCAGGTTAAGGGTCACGCCAGAGATTACATCGCCGATAGAATTTGTGGCGCGCGTGATAGGTCCGCTAATGCCGTCCATCGTAAATGTGGCATCGCTAGCTTGCCTAAGCTCGTTGGTTACAAAGGCTCCGGAACCACCATCGCTCACAGCCGAGCCGACATTTATGGCGATTTCTCCTTTGGAAGTTCCAGTCTCATTAGAATTAATGATAATCGCATAGGATGGAGCGGCACCACTTCCGACGTTTACGATTGAAGCGACAGCTTTTGAACTTTTTGAATTGAATTCATTTACCAGATCTGCCACGGTGCTGGAGCTGTTTAGAATGACGCTCACTGATTCTGCTTCAGCGCCGATGCCGGTTGTAATGGTGACGGTGCGGTCGGAGGGATCGGCCGTATTATCCATGCCGGCATAGATCACATCTGAGCTGCTGCTGAAGCGGTCATTAAAGGAGAGCGTGGCGTTAGAGGCGAGCGCTGTTACATTTAGACTGTAGCTTCCGCTAAGGGCGAAGTTGGCGGCCACTGCGCTTAGAACTGCTTCATTGCTGGATAACGCTTCTTTAGAGATGGCGCCCCCGTTTATGGTCCGGAACTTTGCGGCGAGGTCACGCAGCTCCGTTACCAGTGTTTTTAGCTCCCCCAAAGAGGTGTTCGTGTCTTCATAGCCCTGAGCTTTGGTCTCTAGTGGCGCAACACTGGCGGTACGTTTTTGTTCGATGATTGCGTCGATCAGCGCCGCGGAATCAATCCCTGATGCGATGCCGGAGAAATTGATTAGTGCCATAGTCGTACATCCTTGTAAAAACGACACACTCCCTACTGTAAAACGTAGTATCGGAAAGATGGGCGGCAAACTTTAATGGTTTTTAGGGGTCGCAGGCGTTCACGTACGGAATTGATTACACAAAATCAGCCGCCCCCAATTAGGGGGTGACTACTTCTTTTCTTAGTAATTGCACTAATAATAGACTGTAATTCTTAAACTTAATATTCATGTGAACGGATACTA
>JAAYZI010000012.1 GCA_012514925.1 Deltaproteobacteria bacterium
TAAGACTTTGGTGCAGGTGCTCCCGGCTGGTGGAGTGGGAGGATGGAAAGGAGAGCTTCTGCTTGGAAATGAAGGAGCTACGGCGCAAGTAGTAAATGACTTAATTGAAGATTTCGGTCGGTACGGACCGGAGTGGGCGTGCCTTTCACTTGAACAGCACCGTTTCAACAGTAGTGGCACCAAGATCCTCTCGTTTCGCAATCGTGCACAACCAGAACTTTCATTGACGTATTCGCAGACGGAATGGCATTTAGAAATTAGTACGAATAAGGGTGTGCACATATCCCTCTCTTTTCCTTCGAGAGACTTCGATTCTACACAGCTTGATTGGTTTAGAGGTCGGATGGAAGGCCTGAAGGGAGCAGAGCTTTGGGGGGAGCATCGTGATGCCGCACAGCGAGAGTGCTTAACCGATCTCAGGCGGAATGCCAAGAGCTGTTTTGCTTTCCTTCCGCCCGGCCAGTGTCCTGTCCTGTCGCGTTTGTTAAACAACTTGCCACCCACTTTAAAACCCGTACTGGATCGGCGCGAAAAGGGAACGACACCCAGTGATGAACAAATATTGCGGGCTATACAGGGCATTTCGACTGTAAAGTTTGAGATTCCAACCCGTCACTTCAGCGAGATTTCGGCGCTTGAAGTGGGAGTGGGGTACGGATTAGATGGGTTCTTCAAGATTAGTAACCGCATTGGAACCAAGGGAACATTTTATTTTTCTTCTCTGGATTTTAATTCGCCAGAAGATTTTGAAGATTGGTTAAAAGAAAGTCTCTACGTTTTTGCGTATGACCCGGCAGACCTTGTTGAAGCTCTTGATGAGAAGAGTTGTGATAGACGTTCGAAGTTTCCGAAATTAGAATCGGAGTCCGCCGTAAAGGCCTATCGCCGGGTAGGTGACTTGGCTAAAATTATTTTGGACTGCAGCCTCCCACTTGATACGGTAGTCCAGCCACTATGCGTGGATAGAAAGGAGAACGGTTTCCGGATGTCTTTGATAACCAGGCCGGAGTTGGAGCTGGATATTCTGGTCACTTCCGCAGGAATACAGGGGTTGGAGGTTCGGTTTCCACGGTTGCGTTCATGGGAAGTTCAGCGCGGAGCTTCTAATAAACTGAATTTTTCTATTGATCCAAGCAGCGACTTCTCAGAGACTGAGTTGCTGGGCCTAATTGCAGAAATTGGCAAAGTTCGCACTCCCGCGGGTTTCCGCAAGACCTCCGTCCGCAGCTATTTGCGAAAACACTCATATCTAGGCTAGATTGGCAGCCGTTGGGAAAAACTTCCTGGCACAGGAGAGAGAAGTGTTATCTATTTTAGGCGCTGGGTGCGCGTATCCGGCCACGATTATCGATAATCAATTTTTGAGTTCGCTCGGTTTAGGACTAAGCGCAGAGGAGATCTCTTGGCAGTTTGGCATCGAGGAACGTCGAAGTTGCTTGCCGTTGGAGTACATTAAGGAGACAAGAAATCAGGATCGATCAAAAGCCGTGGAGGTTGCGTTGGAAACGCCTACAGCGTTGGCGGTGCGGGCTTGTCGGATGGCGCTTAAGCGGGCGGGCATCATGCCTGAGCAGTTAGGGTTGATTTTGGGGGATAGAAGCACAGCCCTGTATACGGTGCCGGCCGAGGCCCAACTTGTAGCTGGAACTTTGAGGCTAAAAATTCCTGCTTATGACACTAATTCTGGCGGAGTAGGGCTTCCGTTTTTCCTGAACATGCTTAGCAAATGGCGGCCCGCGGCGGTTCCAGAATATGTCCTCTGTTTTTCAACTAATGCCCCGACTTTAGCCGTTAATTACAGCGGCGTTCAGGAGAGCTGTTACTTCGGGGATGGAGCGGGTGCCGCGGTTGTTTCGTTTACGCGTCAAGGTAAATTGCGATTAGCCGCGGCGTATTGGGAGAACGATCTAAAGGCAGAGCCGCCGTTTAGTTTGCCTCTGACAGAGCATTTAAAAGTAGGGCTTGAAGAGCTGGCGGCAGTACAGCGGGGAAGAATTGGGAAGATTCGGATGGGGCTGTCCAGTCGTAACGGTGGCCTGAAGGAAGGGACTAAACTTGTGGAGGCAAGCGTTTCTTCGCAGTGGCGCGGTGGGATCGGTACGGGAGGTGCTGAAGCGGGAGTATCTCCTTGGAATGGGCTGAGCAATTATGGAGAAATCCTTGGCTCTGCGGCCTTTTGTGTATTATCCGAATGTTGGGAGGATTTGGGCTTAAACGAGGATCTTTGTGTAATGGTTCCCGGGGTAGGGTTGGGCTTCGGAGGCGTTTTATTTAGCCGTCATGAGTGAGGGAGGCTTTTAGTGCTTTCAATTTTAGGTATGGGATGCAGCCATCCCAGCACAGTTATTAGTAATTGTTTTCTGGAGCAGTTAGGGATCGATTCCTCGGCTGAATGGATCTTAGCGAAGATTGGCATTCAAGAACGGCGTACCGTGCTGCCGCTAGAGTATATTTCTGGCGACAAGAATAGGGATCCCCGGCGTGCCTTGTCGGTGGCTTCTCATACGTCTTTGCAGTTAGGGGGAATGGCGGCCGCTGAGGCTCTTGCGCGCGCGGGTATCGAGGCCTCGCAGCTTGGCTTAGTTTTGAGCAATTGTTGCACTCCTGAGGGCTTCATTCCAAATGAAGCACAGAGACTCAGCCGATTCCTTGGTATTGATGTGCCAGCCTATGATGTTCAGACAGCCTGTCCCTCCTTCGCCTTGCACATTGATCATCTGGTAAAATATCAGGAATCTGAGCTGCCGGATTACGTTCTGTGCGTATCAACTGCAGCCATGACCACAAAGGTGAACTATGCTGACCGCTCGGACAGTTCCATTTTGAGCGATGGTGCGGCCGCCTGGGTTGTCTCAGGGCGTAAGCCGGGGCGGTTACGGGTCGAGGCATCATCTTTTATAGCGGATTCCAGGCGCTGGGAGGCAGTAAGCATAAAGAGCTTCGGACACTTTCAACAAAATGGCCGGGCTATTAGAGATTTTTCAGTACGTCAAACTGTTCATATCCTGAAAGACTTAGAGAAAAAATATAATCTTGACTGGAAACGAGATGTTTTTGTAGGGCACCAGGCTAATGCCACGATGCTGGAGCAGATTGTTAATAACAGGAAAATACCTAAACAAAATCACTGGCATAACGTAGAAAAATACGGCAACCAAGCTGGCGCAGGCGCCCCGGCGGTGCTGGCTCAAAAGTGGGATTGTATTAAGCCTGGTCAGAAGATTGTGGTTGTGGTGGTAGGGGCCGGTTTAAGTTGGGGCGCGTTGGTTCTAAACGCCTGCTGAAATTAGGGTGCTATTTGGGGTTATATCTGGTAACCGGTATCCGTTCACATGAATAATAAATTAGGTGATTACAATCTGTTATCAGTGTAATTATCATGAAAAAACCCCCCGAGGGGTAGGCTTTGGTGTCTGTAGATTTTGTGTAA
>JAAYZI010000091.1 GCA_012514925.1 Deltaproteobacteria bacterium
CCTTTTTATCAAAGCGCGCGCCTTTAAACTGTTTTATAGCAGCGAATCGTTTTTGACTGAATTTAAAACGGACCAGTAGCTCATCTCCTTTTAATGAGATGGAACCCTGAAAAGAAGGGACAGCTGCTTCAGACAGAGGCATGGTCGCACTGCAAAACTAAACTTCAGGTGAATTTAGCCGAATGGAAGGATCTCTGACAATGCCTATAGACGAGCACTCATAACGTAATCGACGTAATTGGCTTCAAAAGGGACGCGCGAAACTTCCACCAGTAATCCGCTCTTTTTTTGACCCAAGCGAAGCTCCCGTTCAAAACCATCTTCGGCTCTGACATGTAGATTTTTCCCGTCGGCACCAAAAAATACCGACGTCACGGCCACATCTTTTCCTCCGGGGACTTCATAAAACGCGATGCAGTTTAATCTCGTGTCCCCGCTCTCTTGTTGAAGCTCGTACACACCCAACAACCCCCTGGTGCCCACTGCAATTCGATCACCGTCCAAGTTAACCGCCATTGCATGAATTCCATCTTCGAATCTTATTTCGTCTATTAGGATTGGAAGGCCCATATATCCTGTTGTCCCGATTTGGTACACGGTTAAGATGTCCTCCCGTCTCTCGTTGTAAATCTCGTCACGAATCTCTTCACAAACGTCAGGAGAGCCACTAACAACCGCCAAACAATGACCTTTGCAGTCCATGCGCCGGATGCGGGAGTTACTTGCTAATGCGGCTAAACCATCTGCGAACTCCCCCTTTTTTCTCCAGACCTGCTCTTGTGTGCTCTCTTCTGCAACTTCCTCGTATCTGGGCGAGCTCGGAGGACTTAGCTCGTCAAAGCTCGATACGTAGGCAGGGCCAGATCCAAAAACCACACTTTCAGTATTCCCTGCATCCAAATCTTCGCGATAAGTGTCTCGTTTTGATCCCTCAAAAAGTTTAAGCACCGCCCCAACCTCTAATTCAAATGAAATATTATGCTACCAATATAGACTTGTTCTTAGCCCTAAACAAATTTAGTAAAGAGCTAAAGCGTGATTTTGCGTCTATATCTGCTTCCCCCTTTCTCTTTTGAATCTGTAGCGCCGTTTTCGTATCGAGATTTCTTCCAATTTAAGGGGCTTTTATGGATTTTTTTGTATCCGGTATCCGTTCACACATGGGATTGATTACACGATATCTACAAACATTAAAACTAAAGAAAAGCTCCCCCCTGAGGGGCCTTAAGTAGCGAGACCAACGCAATCTTCAAAGGGGCAAATATGAAAAAGAGCGTTCATTCTACAGGGAGAGAGCTTAATTCTTTAGCCGAGGCAATCAAAGTTACACTTCTTCAATCCAACACAACCGCGCTTGCCGGAAGCCACGCGCGCACACCGCCAGCCACCACCACCCTTAACCAGTCACCTCTAGCCATCTCCACCGTAAGGCGTTCTCCACGCTCAAGTGTTGTAATCCTCATGGAGACTTGGGTGGGTCCCGCCCGTAGAATCACCCGATCCGCCGAAACTGTCGCTGTGGCCGCCAATTTGCCTTGGCAACCAAGCGAGCTGCAACTTTCGCCATTTTCCTGCAATCCCTCTACTGAAGGGGCAAAACGCGCTCGTGGCTCTTCACGCATAGCCTGAGCCAAATACAAAGCTTCAAATCGCGACTCCAACTCTTTAAACGATTCCCGCATCTGCATGTTTTCACGACGGAGCGCCCCTACTGTTCGCTCTAAGTCGCTCACCTTGGCGATCTCCGCTGTATTCACAGATTTTGGAAGCTGAATCTGATCTTTTTTCCGCCAGCTATCCTCATAACTCTTTGCCGGGAGGGGGCTTGCGCTTACAACCACTTCCTTACGGGCTGGAGCGGTGCGCGCCATAGAAGTCGGCTTGGGTTTCTCTTGAGAGATTTTTTTCACTTTTGGTTTCGGCCTTGCTTCTGGTTCCTTTTTTTTAAGTGGAATTGTTTTGGGGGGCGGCGTGATGGTTGGAACGGCTGTCTGAATGGGTGCGGGTGGCAACTCTCTCACGGAATTTCCCTTGACTTGCCGTGAGATCTGTTCCATTAAATCGCGCTCTTCTGCGAGAAGCCGTGCCTGCTGCGCCTCATACTCTTCGGGTGTTACCACGGTATTTTCCAAACTGGCTCTAATTTCAGCCCAAAGTAAATTTCCGGAAGCTGCCGCAATATGGAATATACCGGTCAGAACTATTAAAACTGGTGTATGCGGCTTAAAGAAACAACGGCGTCCCAACATCGACGATCCCCGGCACAACTTTAATCACTAGGTTTAACGTCCTTGATTTTATCACATCTTTCAGATCCTAGTAAAATGAAGGGTGCGTAAAAATGGGTATTCCAGATGATTGTCTTAGATTGGGTCTAAAGGTCCCTAAGGGGTTCTGGTTAATCGAAGCTTTGTATCTGTTCACGCAAATACCCAAGATTTTTGTACCAATTTTGTAAAATCTTTAGCGCATCTGTTGGCGCTCACATTAATTGGTGCTACTTTCTTATTGTTCGTTTTAGGTCTTATTTTTTATTAAGGGGTTTATTATGGGTTCTTTCAGCAATCGCCAGTCAGTAACTATATTTTCCTCGCTTTCCGATGCTAGTTTTCCAGTGGCTTCTCCAAGTCACTTCTCTCGCACTGTAGCCCAAGCGCTCAACACGCTTTCCTCCGAAGGGCACGCCGTTTTGGACTTAAGCTTTGGCCTAAGCGGAGAATGTCTCACACCACAACAAATAGCAGTAGAGTTCAACAGCTCCCCTGCAAAGGTTCATCAAACCATAGAGACGTCATTGCGTGCCTTATATGCTCCTCGTCTTAACACAGATGTTTCATGAAACCCCGCCACGAGGAAGTGGGATTCCGCAGCAGCACCACCACCACCGCAAAAAACGGTACCGCTCCCTCGGTAATCGTGCCCAACTTCTAATCCACCATTAAACTTTACTTTCTCTGGAGAAAGTGAAATATGTCCCTCATCCACCTGCACTAATCAGTATTTAATCACACAGACAATGTTAGATTTCTTCATATAAAACGTAAGGTC
>JAAYZI010000092.1 GCA_012514925.1 Deltaproteobacteria bacterium
AAATCTAGCTGAGCTCTTCGCCGAAGATGTGCGCGGCAACCGTCTGGTCAATCTTCCGGTTTTTAAGAATGTGCGCGGTTTGGAACAGATCCGTCTTTTAGTGCAGGTTACCGGGCTCTATGGGGTGCTGGACAGTTATCTGCAGTTTTTCCAGAAAACTGACTACCGCCCCATTTTTGTGCATGGCTGCACTTCGATCACCATTCCGGAGGCCTTCATTTACCTTGATTCAGGCCAACTGCAGGGGTTGTTAGAAGGAGTAGCCGGTGCGGCTTGGTACTCCGAGCTGTTAAAGCAGAGGTTCCCAAATCGGGCTGAGGACTCCTCGCGGGTTATGAACACCGCTTTGGGAATAGCTCATTTAATTATAATACTGTTGATCGCCTTAGGTAACTTGCCTGGGCTAATCGGCCTTTTTCATAGAGAAGAGAGAGCGTAGATGCCTGGTGATTTTTGGCAAATAACGGTAGTGCTGCTGGGGGGCATAGCCACACTTGGGATCTATAGCTTTTTGATTAAAGAAAACCCGGTTTTTCGTTTCTTTGAGCATCTCTTTATCGGCATTGCAGCCGGCTTAGGGTCGGTCTTAGCCGTAAAAAATTTTCTCTGGCCTCGAATTTTGAAGCCGCTGCTTGGCTTAGATATAGTGACCTATCCGGACGGAACCAGTTCGCACGCCTATAATCCGCTACTGCTTCTGTACATTGCACCGATGCTTTTCGGATTGCTCTACTATTTTATTTATTCCAAGAAACATGCCTGGCTTGCCAAGTTGGTGATTGGTTTCTCCTTGGGAATGGCCGGTGGCTTAGCCTTCAAGGGCTTTTTTAATCAGATGCTTCCGCAACTTTTCAGTAGCTTTAAACCGCTGGTGGTAATGACTGAAACTGGAGTTGACCTATGGCGAAGCTTGGAGAACACCTTTTTTGTGTTTACGCTGCTGATAGTGATGTACTATTTTTTCTTCTCTTTCAATTTCAGCATCAAACGCAGCGGCAAACTATCGTATGCCGGGCGTTGGCTTCTAATGGTATGTTTCGGCGCTTTTTTTGGTTCGACCATAATGGCCCGGCTTTCCTTACTAGTCGAGCGGCTGGAATTTTTGCTGGGGGATTTTAGGCTTACCCTGACGGCTCTGTTTTTATAAGCGGTGAGTAGCAAAATCATGGCGTTAAATGCAAACTGAAGCTTCAAAGTTACAAACAGTTTTAGTAACCGACTGTGGATCAACAACTACCAAAGCACTGCTTTTTGAGAAAACCCCTGCGGGCTGGCGGCAGACCTGCCGTGGTGAAGCTCCAACTACCGTTGAGGCGCCGGTAGCGGACGTAACCGTAGGGGCTATGAATGCTTTCGCCGAAGTACAGGAGCTAAGCGGGCGACAGATTCTAGATGCGCGGGCTGGTGTAGGTTCTCATCCTTTCTTGGAGCAGGGCGGAGGCCGACCTGGTGGCATCGACTTATACTTATCCACCAGCTCCGCTGGAGGAGGGCTGCAGATGGTGGTAGCAGGAGTCGTAAAAGAAATGACCACTGAGTCGGCCCAACGCGCAGCTTTGGGGGCGGGCGCAATTATAATGGATGCGATTTCCGCCGATGATGGGCGTGAAGATTACGAGCGTATTCAGCGCATCCGTCATTTGCGTCCGGATATCGTATTGTTGAGCGGAGGAGTTGACGGCGGCTCGCGCAGCCATGTGATCGAGACTGCCGAGATCCTTCTCGCAGCGGCACCCAGGCCGCGTTTTGGGGACACTCTTAAGCTACCAGTGATCTATGCTGGCAATTGTCAGGCCGCCGCTGAAGTTTCAGAACTACTCTCCAAAATTGCGCAGGTGGCAGTTGTTGAGAATGTGAGGCCCACCTTAGATCGTGAAAATTTAGGGCCGGCCAGAGAGGCGATTCACGAGTTCTTCTTGACACACGTTATGAGCCATTCTCCAGGCTACGGTAAACTTCTTAAATGGACCCCGCTACCGGTGATGCCCACTCCGGCCGCAGTGGGAAATGTGGTGCGTACATTTGCCGAAGGCCGGGGTCTAAATGTGCTCTGCGCAGATATCGGCGGCGCGACCACGGATGTGTTCAGCGTTTTTAAGAACGCCTCTGGAGAGCGAGTATTTAATCGCACCGTCTCGGCTAATTTAGGCATGAGCTACTCTATTGCAAATGTGTTGGTTGAGACCGGCAGCGCGGCAATTTCCAGATGGCTGTGTTATGAGATTGAAGATAGTGAGTTGCGAGACCGCCTACGCAACAAAATGATCCGGCCGACTTCCATCCCGCAGACGCGGGAAGATCTATGGTTAGAGCAGGCAGTTTGCAGAGAAGCTTTGGCGCTCTCTCTGCAGCATCACCGCTCTTTGGCGGTTGGGTTGAGCGGAGTGCAGCAGCGGCGTGGGATTGCGGATATTTTTTCTCAGAAGAAAAACCGTGTCGACCTGGTGGACATGATGGAGTTGGATTTGGTTATTGGTTCAGGCGGCGTTTTAAGCCACGCCCCGGAGCGCCTTAGTGCAGCGCTTATGATGTTGGACGGCTTTGCGCTGGAGGGAGTAACCCAGATCGCGGTGGATTCAATCTTTATGATGCCGCACCTGGGAGCTTTAGCCGCAATGCACCCCTTGGCGGCACAGGAGGTGTTTGAGCATGATTGTCTTGTTAATATTGGGCACGCCATCGTGCCGGTGTGGAGCTCGGGCGGCAGCGGCGCGGGAGGGGAAGTGGCTCAGGTGTTTTTAGATGGAAGAGCGGTAGCCGCCGTGCGCCGCAGCGATGTGAAGTGCGTGCCGCTTGAGCGAGGGCGTGTCTACCGTCTCAGGGTTGAAGCCCGGAATGGGGCTGTAGACTTAGGTCGCGGGGCAGGCAAGGCTTGGGAGGGCGAGATTGAGGGTGGCTGCGTGGGACTAATCTTGGATGGGCGCAACCGCCCGATTGAGATGCCCAGTGCGGGAGCGGCTCATGCCTTTCAAGCAGATCTTTTTCGTGGAGTAGGGTTGTTATGAGCAGGTCGCTGGTACCGAATTTGGAGGTGCGGCGTGGGTTGCGGTTGGAGCGGCTAAGAGAGCTGCCGGTACGAGGAGAGGTCCTGGCGGCAGTTGGTTCCAAAGTGCAGGCCGGGGATGTGGTGGCGCGCGCCTATTTGCCCGGAGATCTGCATATTGTGAGAGTGGCGGAGAAGCTTGGAATTGAGCCTTTTGAGGTGGCGCGTGGGCTGAAAGTTAAGGTTGGGGATCCGATTACTAAGGGGCAGCTCTTGTGCGAACATGCGGGGCTTTTTGGCTTGTTTAAAAGTCGTTGTGTTGCGGAGAGTGAGGGAGAAGTCGAATTTTTTATGGAGAAGACTGGGCATATCGGGGTGCGGGAGAAGGCCCGGCCGGTTGAACTTAAAGCGTATGTGAGCGGGCAGGTGGTGAAGGTAGAACCTGAGAAGTCCGTAACGGTTCAGTGTTACGGCGCTTTTATACAGGGTGTTTTTGGAGTTGGAGGCGAACGCCTGGGAGAGATTAAACTTTTGCCGGTTGCGCCGGATCAGGTTCTAGCGCCGGAGCATGTGCCTGCAGACGCAGCCGGAAAGATTTTAGTGGGAGGTTGCAGGCCCAGTTTGGAAACTCTGCAGAGCGCCGCCCAGGCGGGGGTTCAGGGGCTTGTGACTGGATCGATTGATGACTATGCCTTGGCGGGTTATTTGGGGTACGATCTGGGCATCGCCCTGACGGGGGATGAGGATGTTCCAATGACGTTGATAGTCACGGAGGGATTTGGATTAATTCCGATTGCAGCGCGGGTGCTTGAGGTATTGGGGAGTTTTGAGGGATCACAAGCTTCGCTAAATGGAGCGACGCAAGTGCGCGCCGGTGCGATCAGGCCAGAAGTGATTGTGTGTCATAATGATGAGAGTATTATGGATGAAGATGCTGGAGGAGCTGGGAGTTTAGGGTTTAGACTTGGTAGCCGGGTGCGTATTGTGCGGGTACCTTATTTTGGAAAATTAGGCGAGGTAGTGGACCTTCCAGATGGGGTCGAGCGCATCGAAAGCGGAGCCATGGCCCGTGTGCTACGAGCAAAACTGGATGAAGGTCAGGTAGTGACCGTCCCCCGCGCGAATGTTGAGCTGGTTTAGCTCTCTGTAATTATATCTGGTTTGGATGTCTTATGGCGGAGATTGAAGAACGCTTAGAAAAGTTGGAGGCGGCGCTTTCCACTATAAATCAGCGCAATGCCCGCGTCGAAGCGGATAAAGCCTGAGAGGCTCC
>JAAYZI010000093.1 GCA_012514925.1 Deltaproteobacteria bacterium
ACGGACACTGTTATTTTACCCGCTAAAAAAAGTAATGTTATTGATATGATATGTCCTGTTTAACATAAATAGGATCTTGTCCCTATTTATGTTACATAAATAGAAATAAGTTCCTATTTAGGTGAGTTTGCGCAGCTCCCACAGACGTTTTTCTCACAGACATTTTTGCGCGGCTCCCACAGATATTCTGTGGTGCCGGTTTCTAAGGCTTGGTGGCGCGCCATCGCAAAGAGCAAATCACTTAGGCGATTTAGGTAGGTGCAGGTTAGGCTGGGGAGTTTATGTTCATGTGCCAGTTCGCACAGTCTGCGCTCAGCTCTACGGCAGACCGCGCGCGCTAAATGCAAAGTGGCATTAAGCAAGTCTCCCCCTGGCAAAACAAAAGATTTAAGAGTAGGCAATTTATCCGTGTAAGCGTCTATCCAATCTTCTATGCGTTGAATCTGAGCATCGCTGATCGCGTTAACTGGTGGTTCTTTACCGCCGCATATTAGAGACAGTTCAGCCCCTAAATCGAAAAGCTCATTTTGCAATGTGCCAAGACGAGTGTTGAGTGGTTCCATACTAGATTGTGACGCCAACGTTCGTGCGGTCCCCAACCAACAATTTAACTCCTCAAGCTCTCCGCAGACCTCAATCGGCAGAGAATCTTTGGCGATACGCGCACCACCTGCAAGATGCGTTTCTCCTCCGTCTCCTTGGCGAGTATATATTTTATTAATTTGTACCATGATGACATCCGGTATCTGGGTCGGAGTTTACATGTCGGGAACCCCGAAATAAGGTGCCGCTAAAAACAGAAGCACGACAATCCCACAAATTAGAAATTAATTTTATTGTTTTGTAAAATCTTAGTATTCGTTCACATGAATATTAAATTAGGTGATTACACTGGTACCCCCAACTTGACATCCATGTGAACGGCTACCAGATACACAAAGAATAACTTCGCCCGGGTTACTTTAGCAACTCTTCTAGCTCGGCTAATCCCCTTGATTCTTTTAGGCCAGGGTCTTGTTGTGTTGGGCTTTGAACTTTTTGCTGAGGCTCAAATTTTTTTTGAATCGGAGCTTCAGTTGTGCGCGCCTCTACACCGCTAACATGAGAAGCTTTGTCCGCTAAAGGAATACGGTGGCTAGGAGTATCTGGGCTGGAGTCTACATGCCGGGAAATTCCGAAATAAGGCGCTGTTAAAAACAGCAACACGGCAATTCCACAAATTAGAACTACCTTAGTAAACAAATCCAGTTGAAGCCACAAAGATTTAAAATCCATAATTTTACTTTGCGCTGTAGGAACTCTTTAGTCTATCGATCACTTCCGTCAAAATGCGATCCATGTGGTAGCGAATGATACGTCCAAACCTTTCCGAAATTAGACTCCGTTTTTCTTGCAATAAGTCCTTTTCTTGACTTGCCATGGCGCGAATGCACTCCTGCAAATCGCAATTATTCGAGTCCAAAACGAAGCCGCGTTTTGGATCAAGTTGAAACAAAGCAGGCTTGGTCTTAAGCAGCCAAAGCATAGCGCGATCCGAGAGCGCAGATACAGTTTGGAATTCTGAAAGGTCAAGTATGCTCATGTGTACCTTTGACGGGCGTTATGCGCCAATATACCTTCTGTGGCGAGCGTCATCAACTTGTGATCATCTCCAATTAACTCGGCTGCTAACTGCAAGTCGCCAGCGCTTGCTTCTAGGGCGCAAGTGCGCACTAACTCAGTTAATTTGGAGACGCCTGCCTGTAAGGAAGGAGCTGTTCCCAGCATCGCTTCAGTTGATAACCGCTGAGCAGCCAGTGACAGGATTTCATTTGCAGTAACGGCAGTGCCGGGAAGCCGTGTGGCGAATAACTCAGCCACCGTTTCCGCGCTGATTGTGTCCTCGCCTTTAATATCGGAGATCTCGCAGAGTTTAGCGACATTGTTTTCAAGTTGGCGCAGGTTCCCCGGCCAGGAAGCGCTGATTAATTGACGGAAGGCCAATCCAGACACACCTCGAATTTTCTCCGCGTACGGTCTTTGACGGTGAATTTTGGCAAGCGCATAGGCCAAGGCGGCTGGAACATCCAGGCGTCGCTGGTGAAGCGGCAACAGCTCAAGTTGCATTCTCTCCAGACGATAAGCGAAATCCTCCCGTAGGATGTTGGCAGCGATCAAATCGGACAGAGCACGGTTGGAGGCGAAAACAAAACGTACATCCGCCTCCGTAGAAACCGAGCTGCCGACCCGACGATAAGCTTTATTCTCGATGAAAGTGATAAGCTTGCCCTGCAGGTCTTTGTCGATGCTTTGTAATTCATCGATAAACAAGGTCCCTTTCTCAGCGCTTTTTACCAAGCCCCATTTTTCAACTGCGCCGGTGTAGGCCCCTTCGACCGCTCCAAAAAGTTCTCCTTGCACCAGTTCGGAGGACGAAAAATCACGCGGAGTAATGCTAACAAATTTTCCGGGAAGGCCTGCTAAAAGATGTAGGGCATAAGCCAAGTTCGTTTTGCCGGTGCCAGTCTCGCCGATGATCAAAGGGTTTTCGCTGGTGTAGCTGGCGTAGCGGGGCAGCCACCGCATCCATAGTTCCCGGCTGACGGGGTCGGCAATAGAGTGAGCCCAACCCTCACTGTTTAGCGCCGGCAGCGCGGGCTTATTGGCGGCACGGCGTTGCAACTCGCATTGGTAGAGCCGCAATGCATGTAGGCATTGGTCCATCAGATCCGGAAGAGAAGGCATATTGGGTGGGGGCGAGACCAGGAACATGTCAACAAACCCCGATGGCTGCAGCGAGTCTTCCTGTGCGAATAAGAGGTCGCCGCCGTAGGATAAATGCATCGGCGAAAGTAACGCAATCATGACATAAATCTCGTTGTTGTAGCGCAAACGCAGCTGTTCCAAAAAAGTATGTACCTGACGGTGGATCCGGTTGCTGTAGTGCGGGCCGATTTCAATCAAGATTGCATTCGGGCGATGAGCCGAGACTAATCCCCAGGCTTGGGAGTAACCTCCTGAGTAGGTTCGCACTCCGCTCGCTAGGGTCGCCATGCTCGTGGAAAGGCGTCGGCAGAAATCAGCCGAACCGATTACGCCCAAATAAACATCAGGGTAGTTTGTTTTTTCTTTCATGGTTTCCTTGGGCATGGGTCACGTTGTGATTCGATTACGGCTCGTAGTCGGTCCGGCGCGCACCCTAAGCGTGCGGCGGCGACACGGAAGTTATGGTGACTAGCTTCAAAAACTGCGGCGGCAACGTAGGTACTGATAGGCGCGTTGTGGGCATCAAAGCTATGATCGAGATCCCATAGTTCGCGAGCCTCAATAATCAGATCACGGAGCTTCCCCTGGCCAAGCGCACATCGTAAGGTGCTGTCAATTATAACGTCCCTTAGCTGTCCGAGATGTCCGGGCCAATCCAGGTGGCACAGCCAGGTAATCGTTTCGCTGTCCGGAATTTTGATGGCCTTGCCGAGCATAGATTCGGCTTCTCCTATGAAGCGTTGCATTAAGGCTGGGATATCCTCGTGTCTTTCGGCTAGGGTTGGAAGATGAATAACCTCCCCAGCCAGCGCTTTTTGCCAGAGGCGGGCAATTTCTTTGGAAGTAGTTGAGGCTATGATTCCGACGTCTTTAGTGGTGTACGGATCCTCCCAAATCTCCTTCCGTCGATCACACAAAAAGCCTAAAAGTTCACCGTCATCGTTTTCTAAGTGATCAATTACGATGCTTAAGTTACGTCCTAAACGCAGACGACCTTCGTTAGAAGCGCCCAGTCCGAAGTGTTCAGCCCAATCGCCGTCGAAGTTCATGAGATCCACAATGCTGAAATAACCGTGCTTGAACTTTTCAATTGCTAGAGCGTGAGCGAAGGTGCTTAGGCCAGAGCCGGCCGGGCCACAAATCAGCAGTAGTGGCACAGGTTTTATGGCCAGAACACTCGCTTTCTCAACGGCCTTACGGGAGGCCGGACCATTTGCAATTAAATCAGCAAGACGCAATGTTTTGTGAGGCGGTCTTTCTGCAGAGGGCTGCGAAGATTGCTGTAGCAAGTTTGTGATCGTGTCCGCCGCCAGAGTTATTGAGTTGGGATGCTCCAACTCCAAATAGTTGACTGCGCCGAGGCGCATGGCCTCGACTGCTACCGGCAGGCTGGGCTCATCGGTTAGGAAAATAAAGTGGGGGCGCTGTTCAACGGGATAGGAGGAGAACGCATTCATAATATCGAGACCGGTGCTGTAGTCTCCTATTAAATAGTCCAACAGCAGCACCTGCGGCATACGGGTGACTAAAACTTCTTCAATATTACGGTCAATCACCGGACGCGAGGAGGTAATCCCTCTGCTTTGCAGCTTTGCTTGGAGCGCTTCAGCGGCCTTGCTCTTAGGAGGCTCCCTTTCATTGAGAACAATGCAGACATCCTCTCTCATCAGTCGTGCCTATCAACGGAAGTGGGGATAGACTGTTTCAATTTTCGAAATGCTCGCGTATGGGTAGACATTTATTTTGATGACCGGCT
>JAAYZI010000094.1 GCA_012514925.1 Deltaproteobacteria bacterium
GAAGGCGGAAGGGAGGGTGGCAGTGTGGGGAAAAAACTCGCACTTGGAGAAAGTGCCTAACCTGTCAGCGGCGGCCTGAAAATATATAATGGAATCCCGTACCAAATAATAACGCGAGGTTATCTCTACTTTCTCCAGAGAAAGTAAAATTGCGCCGCTCCCTTCGCCCGAAGCACTTTCTCCAGAGAAAGTAAAATTGCACTGCCCCTTCACCCGAAGCACTTTCTCCAGAGAAAGTAAAATATGGCGCGCGGGGGAGGCGCTGTAAGTGGCGTAGAAGGCGGAAGGGAGGGTGGCAGTGTGGGGAAAAAACTCGCACTTGGAGAAAGTGCCTAACCTGTCAGCGGCGGCCTGAAAATATATAATGGAATCCCGTACCAAATAATAACGCGAGGTTATCTCCACTTTCTCCAGAGAAAGTAAAATTACGCCGCTCCTTCATTTGACCGCCCCCCCTTCACTCGAGGCGCAGGCGGGGGGCTTTATTGGAGGCGTGCGAGGCGGCGCAGGAGCGCTGAAGGGCGCGGGGTGGGGCGGGGAGGAGGGTGTGGGGGGTTGTTTTTTGGTGGTTGGTGGCTTTGCATGGCATTTGCTGGGTAGTAATTATCCTACTTTCGGTGGGGATGGATTGGATCTATCTTATCCAGGGGTTAGGCTAACTTCTTGAAATGATATGTGTAGTTTGCGTTTGAGGCAGGTTTTGGTTGTGGCTACTGTTTGCGCAGTGGTGGGGATACTGTGCCCTTTACACTCTTACGCCCAATCCACTCGTGAAAATAATCCCAAATCTGGGGCTTCTGCCTCTGGCTCGACTTGGAGGATTAATCGCTTTGCAGCAATTCACCTTAAGTGGAGACAAGTACGTGATGCGGTGCAAGCCGGTGATATGGAATCGATTAGGGCAAGAGGAGAGGAACTCTCATCTCTACGAATAGAAACCGGAATAAGGGCTTTCGAGAAATACTCTAATTGGTTGATTTCGGCTGCCGACAGAAAATTTCATGCCGCAGATTATGATGGCGCCCAAGTTTGTTTGCGGATTGCGCTTGAGCTTTCTCCTGACTCGCCCAGGGTGATACTCAACTCCTTGCCCGTGGTTGAGGCTATGCAGGGCAAGAAAGCCGCAGGGCGTCAGTTGCGCCGGGTGTTTTTTGCGGCTATGAGCTTCCCGAGTATTTGGATGAAACTCTTAAAAACGCTCCTGTATCCGACCATGTGGGCTATTACCTTGGGGCTTTATGCTGCAACGGCAGGCTTTCTGTTGTGGAACACTCCAGACATAATGCGCCGCGTGGCGATGTTACTGCCGCATCAGGTGAGGGGATTTATCACCCCCATACTTTCGGCAGTGATTTTTTGCGTACCGACTGTTTTTGGTCCAGTTTGGTGCCTAGTAGCTTGGAGCTGCCTATTACTACTGTTACTTCCTAAGCAAACCTGGTTGCCCCTTTACACCGGAGTGCTGTTGATGCTTTGGGGCGCTGCTATCCCGTTACGAGAAAATTTAGAAGTTTGGCTTAAAAACCCCGCCATGCAAGCTCTGATGCGTATCCAGGAGGGAGTGTATGAACCAGGCGACAAGTCACGCTTGGTTAAACTGCTGCGTAGGCAGCCGGACCTGGGTGTAGGTTGGTTTGCTTATGGAGAGCAGCTTAAACGTCAAGGAGCCTACTCGCATGCGGCCAAGGCTTTTCTGGAAGCAGAAAAGTTTCTGGGCAGCCAGTCATTTACGGTGGCGGAGCAGGCTAGTTTAGCCTTTTTGCAAGATGATTATCAGCAGGCAGATCGTCTTTTTAGCGAAATCGCCGAGGATCAGGGTGACCAAGCCGCCTTTTGGATTAACTATTCTAAAGTCAAATTTCAGCTCCGGGAAGAGGAGGCCAGCTCGGCGTATTTGGCCAAAGCAGAGCGACTAGATCCGAAATTAACGGCTTTGTATCGGAACCATGAGCAGCGTTTTGGGTTACGCAGTTATGCTGCTGTGGCGGACATGGGGTTGCCTACGAGTTACTTGTTTAACGCCGCGTCGAAAGGCAGTCCGGATATGGCATATTTGCATGACGGAGTTGCCCATATTTTGATCAATGGATTTACGCCGAAGATGTTGTTGACGGTGGGGGTGCTGTTTTTGCTGCTTTTTTGTGTGGTCAAACGCCGCAAGGTATCAGCGGCGGTTAAAGGTTGCTATTGTGATTGCGAGGCGTCCGGGGTCGTGTTTTGTTTATTGCACTTACTTCCGGGGGGCGGCTGGATTATCGCTGATCGGAGCGGATTGGCGATGGGCGCCATGGCGTTTTGTTCCTTGGCGATTATGCCGATCTTAAAATGGCCGGCAGAAAGTAAATATTTATTGGAATCGGTGCCGCAAGTAGTTACAGGATACATTGTGATAACTACGCTTGTGATCTTGCTTCTGTACAGTTTGGCTTCACAAGATTTGGAGGATCGGTAAATGCTATCAGGAGTTTTAAACGATGATAATTTTGCCGAGGTGTTAAGAACGCTGTCACAGCGGCGCAGCAGTGGTGTTTTGGAGCTGACCTGTCCAAATGGCATGGTTCAGATTAGTTTTGCGCAGGGTAAAATTGTGGATGCGCGCGAGAGTTGGTGTAACTGCTTTGAAGTTCTACGCAGCAAAATAAGAGCTGCAGGGTATGAACTGCCCTCTCAGGCCGATTCCATTGAGAGTTATGCCGAGCTGTTACCAATCTTGCCGGAGCAATCGTTATCTCCGGATCTTTTTAAGCTTGTTGTTAAATATCATATTTTGGAAGTTCTTTACCGCTTAGATTTAAAGCATCCTGTGCCGTATGAATTTAGGCCGCGTGCGGCCGTGAAGCGGGAGGAGTGTTCTCCCTCTCTTTCTACCGGCCAGTTGCTATTGGATTTGGCAAGTAAGGAGCAGGTGCAGGCTGAGTTTAATCAACATTTCAAAATGAATGAAAGGGTCTCATGCACAGATATAGCGGCCCAGTATCAATGCCGTGAAGAGGAATTGGTGTACCAGCTTTTGGTAAAACCATTGGTATTGGAAGATTTGCTGCGGGTATCTTTGTTGGGAGTTTATCAGACCCAAAGTGTGCTTTTGGCGCTTTATCAGCGTGGCTTGGTGAAGTCTGAAGAGTTTCCGCAAAAGTCTGCTCAGGATGGGGAACTTGGGGAGACGCCCGTAGCCGTTCGGGAAACGGAAGACCAGCCTGGTTCGTGCCCCATTAAAGAAGCGGATATGGATCAACAGGAGGAAGTTGATCTGCCCGGATCTTCAATACGGATTGGACGTGTCGACCTGCTAAACGCCAAGTTGCTGCATCAAGCCTGGCCGGCGCGTTTAGTACTATATGTGTTCTTAATTTTCGCTTTATTTGCGCCCTTTCTATGGTGGGGCGAGATTTTTGAGAAATTCGGTTACTTTTAGAACTTAGGTAACCGTTTGCATGAACATTACTTTCTCCGGAGAAAGTGAAATTAATTCCACGTTACCGCCGAGAGGCTTAAAACAAAAATTGCATGTTCAATTCCACGCGTAAGCGGTTGCCGGATACGAACTTGGCATTTTTACGGTGACTCTAGATCGTCTTCCTTTAGGTCTATAAAGAAAATACCCAACACAAAATCAGCCAGTTCATCAAAACACACCCCGCCGTAAGCACCTGCAACAAGTAAGTCCGCGCCGACTCCAAATTCGCCGGGACAGACTTCGCGATCAGTCGACGCGTGATACTCCGGCCCTATTCCGTACTCAGGGCTTTTTTCGGCC
>JAAYZI010000095.1 GCA_012514925.1 Deltaproteobacteria bacterium
ACTTCGCTGGCATGTGAGACCTCAGCCGGGTATCCAACAATCTTAACCTTCCCATAAGACCGTAGCTCGGCGTTTAAGCTTTCACGCAAAACGCGGGTGCTCGTCTCAAATTCATCACCCTGCAGCCTCGCTAAATAAACCGTGCCGACCTCAGCCCTCTTCCAATTGTAACGTAACGCCGCAGCAACCAGTGCCGCCGCCACAGCTACTACCATTAACTGCGCCGGAAGCTTCTGACTTAGAAACACGACTTGTCCCAAACACAGGATCACCAATGGGAAAACGGCAAGCTGCGCCGCTGCAACCGAAAGCGGCTGAAACAACCCAAACACACCACTTCGCAAGGTCAGAAACAAGATCACTGCCGCGGCAAAACACGCTACGCCCCGCAATGACCGGGAACCTCTCTTAACCGGAACCTCAACTCTACAATTGCAATCCAGAGACACTCACGCTCGCTCTTAGTCCAAAGTCTCAAGTTTATCCCTTATGAGGGTGAATATATCAAGAACGCCTCCGGGGTGCAGCAAATCCAGGAGTTCTTTGGGGGTTATATGGAGATATGGAACCTGGACCAGGGCCAGAAGCGGCACTAAATACCTGCGACGCTCAAGCTCCACAATGTCCACCACTTCCTCAAAGTCGGAAGTAAGCTCGATCACTAAACAGACGTCTCCCTGGCCATTTATGATCGTAAACAAGCAGCTGTTAGCTCTAGCCCAAGCTCGCAACCCTTCAGCCTCAAGGTCAAGTCCCGAGCCTTCGAGCTTCTCTGGGATCTCCCCCCCGCAAACGCTAAGGATGCTCATCCTTGGCACTACCCGATCCTTACCAAAAAACCCGGCTAAAATCCTAAAAAGCTGTGCCTCTTCCAGAGTTAGATCGATCATGTAGGAATTATTACATGTGAAATTATTGCAAGGAAAGTATAAGCTACTCCCTTTTTGCCACAAACCCACCTGTGCTATAATGCCCTTTAATGGCGCTGCTAAAAATCCTAAAATATCCTGACCCGCTTCTACAGCAAGCTTGTGAGCCGGTTTCCGAAATCAACACAGAGATTAGGAACCTGGTTGAAGACATGCTCGAAACCATGTACGCAGGAAACGGCGTGGGATTGGCGGCACCCCAAGTGGGGGTTTTAAAAAGACTGCTGGTTTTAGACGTTTCGCCTCAAGGTAACCAGCCCATGGAGTTTATTAATCCGGTTATTACCTGGCAATCAGGCAGCGCCGTCGGCGAGGAAGGATGCCTTAGCCTCCCCGATTATCGTGAAGTCATTACGCGTAGTGAGCGCGTGCGCGTCTCGGCGCAAAACCGAAACGGCGAACACTTTGAAATCGAGGCTGACGCCCTGCTTTCCCGTTGCCTGCAGCATGAAATCGACCATTTAGACGGTGTTTTATGCATCGACCGTATAAGCCGCATTAAAAGGCAACTATTTAGGAGCTGGTTTAAGAAGAGAGGCTCTTTTGAATAGCGCCGTCACGCCGTCGCTTCGCCGCATTGCTTTCTTCGGCACTCCCGCTTTTGCCGTGCCCGCGCTTAGCGCACTGCTGAAACATCCGGGGTCTCGGGTTGATGTTGTTGTCACACAACCTGACCGCCCCGCTGGCAGAGGGCAAAAACTCGCTGCCTCACCGATCAAGCTCCTAGCTGCAGAGCACGGCTTGCCACTGCTCCAACCCGAAAATATCAGAAGAAGCCAAGAGGAATTTATCTCGAAGCTTAGGCAATTTGGCCCTCTGGATCTGGGCATAGTGGTGGCGTTCGGTCAGATCCTACCTCCTGCCCTGCTCGCCCTGCCCCGAGCAGGATGCATCAACCTGCACGCATCGCTACTGCCTAGGTGGCGCGGCGCGGCTCCTATCCAAAGAGCCATCATGGCCGGTGACCGTAAAACTGGAATCTCCCTGATGAAGGTAGAATCCGGCCTGGACAGCGGCCCGGTATTTTGTCAGGAGGAAATTGATATTACCAAAACTGATGATTCCCAAACTCTTCATGACCGCCTGGCGCGCCTGGGCGCAGATATGCTGACACGTTTTCTCGAACCTATCTGCGCGGGAGAGCTTGCCGCGACCGAGCAGGATCAAAGCGAGGTGACTTACGCCGATAAAATCACCTCTGCCGATGCCTGTGTAGACTGGCGCAACCCAGCCGATCAAATTGAGCGGCTGGTTCGGGCTCTGGCTCCTGCACCAGGAGCGTATACCACCTTAGGCGGCAAGGTTTTAAAGATATTTCGGGCAGAGGCGTTTGATTACCCGTCGGCTCAACCAGGCCGAATCTACTCTTTTAATAACGGGACTATTGAGGTCAACTGTGGTAGTGGTATCTTAGCGCTACAAGAAGTGCAGCCTGCGGGAAAAAAAAGGATGTCGGTCGATAATTTTCTGCGCGGCGCCTTCCTGGAGTGTGGAGAAATTTTAGGTCAAAGCCATGACGATTAATCCTATTATAGCCCCCTCGATCTTAGCGGCGGACCTTGGCAATCTGTGCGCCGAAATCAAAAGCGTGGAAACAGCGGGCGCGGATTGGCTGCATATTGACATCATGGACGGCGCTTTTGTGCCGCCCATTACCTTCGGCGCTAATGTAGTGGAGCTTGCCAAACACAACAGCCGTCTCTTTCTGGACGTGCACTTGATGGTGGCCGCGCCGGAGAGGCACATCGCTGATTTTGTACGGGCCGGAAGTGATCGCCTGATTGTTCACCAAGAAACATGCCCTCACCTACATCGCACCCTAGGAGTCATCCGCGACGCAGGCATAAAAAACGGAGTTTGCCTCAATCCTTCCACTCCGGCTGCCGCCGTTTTTGAAGTGCTCGATATCTGCGATTTGATTTTAGTCATGACTGTAAACCCTGGCTGGGGCGGACAGAAGTTTATAAGCAGCTGCCTGCCCAAGGTTGAAGCGCTCGCGGCCGAGATCAAGAGTCGGCGCCTTTCTACCCTGATTGAGGTAGATGGCGGTATTAATGCAGACACTGCAACTTCCTGTCTGCAAGCCGGCGCTAATGTGCTGGTGGCTGGAAGTTATGTGTTCGGCAACTCGGATCGCGCTGCCGCCATAGCCAAGTTAAAAAACGCCGCCCGCCCCGCCACCTGGACCTAAGAGACATGCCGATTGTGCTTAACATTCTTGCCCTAATTCCCTTCTATCTTTGCGGGACCATCCCCACTGGACACCTGGTGGCCAAACACCATGGCGTGCCAATCGAAGGTGAGGGCAGCGGCAATGTAGGCGCTACTAATGTGGCACGGGTTTTAGGGAAAAAGGCAGGGCTGCTGACCCTCACAGGCGATATTTTAAAAGGCTTCTTGGCGGCATCTTTAGCAGGGCTGATAAGTGACAACGCCGCCTTTATTGCCGCCGCCTCTGTGGCAGTAGTGGCCGGCCACTGCTTCTCCATCCCTGGAAAGCTAAAAGGCGGAAAGGGAGTAGCCACCGCCCTGGGAGCGCTGCTGCACCTAAGCCCCGTTTCGGCGTTGCTGGGTCTAGCGGTGTTTGCAGTAGTGTTTTCAGCCTTTCGCTACGTCTCTCTCGCATCAGTAGCAGCCGCGCTGACAGCGCCCATTTACGGCATCCTGGGCCAAAACATCCGCACCACCAACATAGCCATTATCTTGATCTCACTCCTAGTAACATTTCGTCACAAAGACAACCTGCAAAGATTAAGCGCAGGCAAAGAACCCAAATTCAAAGCGCGAGAACTCCTCCAAAAATAATTACACTTCCTCCGCAGTCACACACACCTCCGCAGCCCCCGGCAGCCACACTCCTCCGCAGTCTCCCGCAGTCACGCAGCCACGCAGCCACACACTCCTCCTCGCACCCTTCTCACCCCCCCCTCGCACTGCCTCTATTTGCAGCGCCGCCCCGGTCGTACCTCTCGACACTCCAGCGCCGATATTACAGCGCCGACACTGCAGCGCCCCCTTACCACCGCGCCAAATCACTTTCTCCAGAGAAAGTAAATACCAAAAACCACCATCGACTCTACACGCGCCGCCCCAATCATACCGCGCAAATCATACCGCCCCGCCCCTCCAACCAAACCGCGCCGGTCGCCCCAATCATCAAACCGCGCAAATCAAACTACAAATCTGACTACACCGCCCGCCTCGGCCGAACCCCCGACCACACAGCCACACAACCTATCGCGATTGCATCACCCCTCGCAGGCCCCATTTACTTCCCCAAGTTACTTTCTCCAGAGAAAGTAAATATCTCAAATACCAAAAACCGCCACCCACTCTACACGCACCGCCCCGGTCATACCACTCGACTCCCCTTACCACCGCGCCAAATCACTTTCTCCAGAGAAAGTAAACTCCAAAAACCACCATCCGCTCTACACGCGCCGACCCGGTCGTACCTCTCGACCCCCCATTACCACCGCGCCAAATCACTTTCTCCAGAGAAAGTAAACACCAAATACCAAAAACTAAATACCACCACCCACTCTACACGCACCGCCCCGGTC
>JAAYZI010000096.1 GCA_012514925.1 Deltaproteobacteria bacterium
CAGAGGACTTTAATACCAGAACGTTGATTAAGCTTATCGATGTTCACACTAATCGCATGGGTGGAGGCTGTGAACTTAACAAACGCGGCCAGCGGGAACATGGACGGTATGTGAAATGGGAATAGAGCCTTCGGCAACGCGGTTAACAGCCCGCCATTAACGTCCTGAAATTCCACATATTATCCGGCAAAGAACCAGGGCTTTTTATCTCTGCATCCGAATCAGAGGTGTTTTTTATGGCTCCAAGCGGGAGATATTTAAGGACTAGTGCTACATCAGATCGGCATCAGTGAGGGCGAGACGATACTCGACCGCTACACGATTTGTGAGCCCGTGGGTCATGGCGGGGTAGGGATCGTTGTGCGTGCGCTCGACCGCCAACAAGGTGATCGCGAGGTTGCTCTAAAGTTTCTCTATCCTTCACTAGTTGGTGAGGAGCAGATGTTCATACGCTTCAAGAACGAAGTGGCCCTTGCCAAGGACATAACCCATAAGAACATCGTGGGAGTGTACTCTTTTTGCAAAGCCAGAGAGGAGCTTTTCTTTATCTCGATGGAGTTCGTCCGGGGGCGCACACTTTATGATGACATGTATGTGGAGAGAAAGAGGTTTTCACTGAGGGAGATCATCCTCATACTCGACCAAATAGCTCAGGGGCTTGTTTGCGCCCACAATCATGGAATAATTCACCGGGATTTGAAACCTGAGAATATTCTGATCGACGCGGAGGGGACGTTAAAGGTTACCGATTTTGGTTTTGCGACGGCTCTTGACCTTAAACAGCGTTTAACACAAGCGGGAACCCGTGTAGGAACTCCGCTATATATGGCTCCAGAGCAGTTTACGGTGGAGCCGCTGGACGCGCGGGTAGATATTTATGCTTTGGGTATTTTGGGCTACGAGCTGGCTCTTGGTGAACACCCTTATGAAGCCCAGGGATACGGCGGGATTAACGCGATTCGACGGATACTGGAAAAGCCTTTACCCAAACTAGCCACCGAAGAGAGCGGTTTCCCGATGTGGTTTGAAAAGATACTTCGTAAATGCTCAGCAAAGGAGAGGGAAGAACGCTTCAACACCATGGCCGAATTCCTTACGGATCTGCGAAACTACATTCATCGCCTGCATCATGTCGAGTTGGACCCTGTGGTGGAGGTATTTCACGAAGCCAGAACTACAAGACGGATACAGTCTCGCCCTAAAACGTGGTTAATTAAGTTCCTCGAAGCAATCGAAAGGAAAATACCTTAATTCCTACCAGCGAATAAGCGCCGCGCCCCAGGTGAAGCCGGCGCCAAAGGCACTTATGGCGATCAAGTCGCCGTTTTTGATGGTACCTTCTGACTCGGCTTCACAAAGCAGCAAGGGAACACTAGCTGCGCTTGTATTGCCATAGCGTGCAATATTGCTAAGAACTTTCTGTTCCGACACCCCAAGCTGTTTGGTCATTGAGTCGACAATGCGCTTATTGGCCTGGTGGGTTACGAAATAATCAACCTGGTCTACGCTAAAACCTGCCTTTTCACAAACGCTGATGTTTATAGCAGCCAGCTTTCTTGTGGCATGTTTGAATACTTCTTTTCCTTCCATGGTCATCCAATGTGCGCCGGAAGAGATCAATTCTGGAGTTAACCTGGCAGCAGAACCAAACTTGCAAGCAAGCAAATCTCCATATTGCCCGTCCGCGCCAAGCTCGGTTGCTAGCACTCCCCGAAGCGAGCTACCGTCGCCGAAGACGAATCGGCTGCCATAGTGCTCCTCTGGGCTAGCAGCAGTGAGCACCATCGCCCCAGCGCCGTCGCCAAAAAGCATAATGGTCGAACGATCATTTTTATCCAAAATAGTGCTGAATAAATCGACTCCCACCACCAGCACATTACGGCACTGGCCGGACGCTATTAACGAATCGGCTGTAGTAAACGCATAGAGAAACCCAGAACAAACTGCGACAACATCGAAAGCAAGACATCCTTGAATCCCTAAACGATGCTGAAGTCGACATGCTGTGCTGGGGAACGCATAGTCTGGAGTGACCGTGCCAACCACAATCCCGTCAATGTCGGCAGGAGAAAGCCCTGCGTTCTTAATAGCCTGACGCGC
>JAAYZI010000097.1 GCA_012514925.1 Deltaproteobacteria bacterium
AAATTATTTTTACTTTCTCCGGAGAAAGTGAAAACGCAGCGGATTGGCGGGGGTGTGTAGGCGGGGTCTTCGATGCTGCGTGACGGCGGGGCTTGACGCTGCGTGTTGGCGAGGCTTCGGGGCCGGGGAGGCCGGGAAGAAAGAACGCAGGGCTATTTTATTTTTACTTTCTCTGGAGAAAGTAAATTTAGTATCCGCCGTTTTGGCAAACGGTCCTTTACCTGAGGGGCTTATAGGGTTTTGAGTCAGGGTGGCAGGGCTCCCCGGCTGGAGTAGTGTTGCAACTTCCGTTTTTGGGTCTAATAATATCGCGGGGTTACCTTTACTTTCTCCGGAGAAAGTGAATGCGCAGCGGGTTGGCGGGGGTGTGACGGTGGGGGTGACGGCGGGAGTTTCGGTTGGGCTGCGTGCCGGCGGGGCTTCGTGACCGGGAGGGGATCGGAAGGGAGGGAAAAACGCAGGCTATTTTATTTTACTTTCTCTGGAGAAAGTGAATGCGCAGCGGGTTGGCGGGGGCTTCGGTGCTGCGTGACGGTTGGGGTGTCGATTGGGCTTCGAAGCTGGGAGGCAGTCGAGGAGGAGGGAAAGAACTCGTAGCTTCGTGGCCGGGAGGGGATCGGAAGGGGGAGGGAAAGAACGCGGGACTATTTTATTTTTACTTTCTCTGGAGAAAGTAAAAGCGCAAGCAGCGATAGCAGCAAAGATAGTAGCAACGATGGCGCAGAGGACTTTATTTAAGACTTTGCTTGTGGGTGGGGGAGGTGTCGTCACGTTCTTTCAAGGTTTTCGTTGCGTGTGGTAGCAGTTCTGCGGCGACTACGCGGTGGCCGGCGGCGCTAAAGTGTTTGCTGATTCGTCCGTACAGTAGTTCTCCTGTTTGGTCGGCTTGGCGGAGTGCTGCTAATGTGTCGATTACATACAGGCCGCGAGTTTTAAGCTCGTGCTCTAAAATGCGATTTGGTTGTTCCAGGCAGAGCTCTTTTGGTTCTAGGCCGAACATTGTGGCGTAATTATCGAACTCCGCTTGGTGCACCTGGAAGGGCGCGGGTATCAGCACGAAGATTGCGGGCACCGCTCGTGCGCTGAAGAGTTCTCCAATTTCCTTACAAATATCGGCTGTAACTTGCCAGGCGCGATCTTCTGCTTGGTCCTTGCGGTAGCCGAAGGGGAAATAGGCAGCAGTAAGCCCTAAGCGTCCAAGAGTTGTGGCCAGGCTAGTTTTTAAGAAGACGAAAAGATGCGAGCGGGTTTCGAGTAAATCGTTTAAGGGATAAAATAGCGCGTCAATTAACTCTTGCCAGCTAAACTCTTTCGGCAGCCGAAAAACATGCCTAGCTCCGAGATCATTGGCGTTGATAAAATTGCGCCGAGCAGGCACGACATCATTGTCGACGTACAGAAAAACAATGCCAAGATCGAAGCGCCCTACTTTAAGCGCTTCTTGAGTTTGTAGAAAATACTGGTTAGGGTCGTATCCTCCAACTCCGGCATTGACAGTTTTAATGGATTTTCCGAGTTGTTTAGAAAGCGCGCTGTTGAGCAGCTCAAGCATGGTCTCTTGGTTTTCAACTTGGGTGGCCTCTAAGAATGAATCTCCAATCCCCAGGATGCGCAGCTGCGGCTCCGTCGGGGGTGGTTGCTCTGGAGAAATGCGATAACCGTGCTCATCCGTGGCAAAACGTACAGTCCGCTCTCCGGTGTTAAGGAGGGTATCTATGTTTTTGACATGGCGCCAGCCAAGTTTAGGGTCTGGTTTCCAAATATTTTGGTCGGCGTAAATTAACTGTTGGGGTGCCAAGCAGCGGATGGCGATTTCTCCCAACCCTAAACTGATAACAACCGAAAAAATTGCAATTAACGGCCCGCTTATTTTTAACATGATGACGTTATCATCCGATAGCCTGGGTCTCTAAGCAATCTGGTGAAACATCTGGGTCAAAGTGGCTGGCCAGGCAAGGGGGGGGGAGTGGAAAATCGGCTAACTCGCGCAGGTAGGTGGTTACGCAGGGAGGAAAAAGGGCTAAAGTCAGCCTGTTTTTTTGGGAGTATCCGTAATAAAGGTGGGGTGCTAAAAGAAAGGAAGGCGTGAAATAAACGACTACGTCTGGGAGGACTTATGGAAAATTCATCGACTGGAAGGCTAAGAGTGGTGCCACTACTGGTTGGGGTGCTGCTACTAGGGATCTTAATGGTCTACTCTTCCTGGGATGTATGCCTGCTTTATGTGGGCATGGTTATGTTGCTTCTGGCTGCGCATAGGGAGCGTGAACGGCTGCTGGATCAAATCGATTCCTTTTATCAAGCTTGGGAAGTTTTCAAAACAGAAAGCGAGAAGCAGTTTCAAGGTATGGAGCGCCGCTTCGTTGCGATCGAGGGAAGCATGCGCGAGATTATAGATCGTTTTGGGCGTGTATTCGCTGAGCCTCAAGCTCTGCCGGTCCCGGTAGAAAAATCTTACTTCAACCGGTGGCTGATGGCGGCTGCAGTGCTGCTTATGGGAGCAGGATTGGCTTACTCGTATGCTTTGGAGCGCGAACTACGTTCGGATTGGCAGGAACGCGCCGCTTTCTTGCAGCGTAAAATCGACACAGTGCAAGGGCAAGTTATGGAGGAAGTGAGGGCAAGAGGACAGCTGTATGCGGAGATGGGGTCCTTAGCCGAGATTGTCTCTTCAATCGGAGTGCAGAGCTGCGAGGCTCGTCCAGTTTCCTCTCCCGACCTCGAAACTTTGCCGAAACTCGCGCTACCACCCAATTGCTTATGTGTCAGCGATCAAACTAATAAGGAGGCGGTGGTCTGGAACAACGTGACTGAGCGTACCGGGTCAATGGCGTCTTTTCGGATGAAATAACAGGCCGTAAGCGTTTACGTACGGAATTGATTACACAGAACCTACGAGCATTGAAGCCTGGGGAAAAGGCGCAAGTCCCCTCAGGGGACCTTTCTTAGGGGTGGAAACACTGTTTGTCCACAAAATCATGTCCACAAAATCAGCCGCCCCCGACCAGGGGATGGCCACTTTTTACATGAATATTACTTTCTCCGGAGAAAGTGAATTTAACTCCGCGCCG
>JAAYZI010000098.1 GCA_012514925.1 Deltaproteobacteria bacterium
CCGACTCTTGGGCAAGAGCGATATCTACTTCGCAAAAGCACCGCGATCGCAGCTTATAAAGGACTGATTGACCTGTACGACCGTGTCCAAAAGTTAAAGCATCCTGAGCTGCTAAACCGTGCTGATGTTCTGCTTGCACTTACTTCAAAAGACGGACTGGTTAGCACCAAGCGTACGAAAACGTGGCTGCTGGAAAACCAACAATCGAATTGGCAGGTTTTAGAGCTGGAGGCCAAGCCCCAGATAAGCAACACCCATGACCATGTGCTACTGGATCAGGCCGGTTTAGGCGAGTCGGCCTGGGAAGAGCTGGTTTCCGCGGTGCTGCGTCACTTCAAGCCGGAAGCAAAAAAACAGGAGCAGGAAAGCTCGCAAACAGCTGATTGACGTCAACTGCCCGCCGCAACTTCTGCTAACTCAACACCTCGGACTCCGCCGTAATGACCGGGCGGCGATCTGGCGTACCGTTTTTGTGCTTGGCTATCGCGATTCTGCCGGATTGTATGAACTCCTCCACCCCGTGCGCTTCCAAAAGCCGCAGCAACGACTTAATCTCGTCGGACGTACCGGTAGTCTCCAAAACCAGTGAACCCGGCTCGGCATACACCACCTTGGCGCCGTACCAGTGCGCATGCTGCTCAACGCGACTGCGATCCTCGGGCGTAGAACTTTTTACCCGGATAAAAGCGATCTCCTTAAAGACCAAGTCCTCATCTAGATAGGCATATACCGCCTTAACCTCAATAATACGGTTAATCTGTTTTACAATCGTACGTACCAGATTCTCTTCGACCTTAACCACAATTGTAAAACGGGAGGTGCCCTCTTTCTCAGTCTCGGAAACAGTCAAGCTCTCGATATTAATCTTGCGCCGAGTAAACATCACTGTGATCCGGTGCAACACACCAGGACTGTTCTCGGTAAAGGCGGAAATCGTATATAACTTCTTCATAAAACTTACTCCAAACGAATATCAGTAATCGAGTGACCGGCAGGCACCATCGGGAAGACGTTCTCCTCCATATCCACTACAACTTCAAGCAGAAAGGCCTTTTCAGCCGCAAGCATCTTATCTATCCCCGCCCCTAGCTCAGAGCGGTCCTGCACCCGCAGCGCCTCAATTCCAAAACTTTCACAGATCTTGATAAAATCAGGATTGGCCATACCCGTGAAAGAGTAACGACCTTCAAAAAACATCTCCTGCCACTGCCGTACCATTCCAAGATAGCTGTTATTTAAGAGCATGATCTTTATAGGCAGCTGCTCCTGCATGATCGTTCCCAACTCTTGCAGTGTCATTTGAAACGATCCATCCCCAACAATCACGATCACCTGGCGGCTAGGCGCGCCAACCTTGCACCCAATTGCAGCCGGCAAACCAAAACCCATGGTGCCCAGGCCTCCCGATGTGACATAACTGTTAGTCTCTGCGAACTTATAGTAGCGCGCCGACATCATCTGATGCTGTCCTACATCCGAGACAATCACTGCCTTGCCCTGAGTTTTTTCGGAAAGCTGCGTGACAGCCTCGATCATACGCAGTTTGCCCCCTTGAGGATGACTCCCTGGTTTGATAATTTTTTCTTCTTCCACCTGGTTTAAACGCCGAAACTCCTCCAGCCATTCCGTATGGGAATTCTTCTGCACCAGTTTGAGCAATTCACGCAAAGCCTCCTTCGCATCCGCTACAATCGGCACAGCCACTTTCACGTTCTTATCTATTTCAGCCGGATCAATCTCGATATGAATGAGTTTTGATTTAGCTAGGTATCCAGCCAGATTCATGGTAACCCTGTCGTCAAAACGCATCCCCACCGCAATCACCACATCGGCATTATTGCTAAGCATGTTCGGCCCATAATTACCGTGCATCCCAAGCATACCGGTATAGAGGGGGTGCGCTACTGGAAACGATGAGAGCCCAAGCAGTGTCGAGGCCACTGGGATCCCAGCCTTCTCTGCCAACTCCACAACCTCTTTCTCTGCGCCCGAAACTGAAACGCCATGTCCGACCAGCAAATACGGCTTATGAGCGCCGTTTATCAGCGCCGCTGCCTGCTCTAAATCCTCCGCTTTCGGTTGAGTCACAACCTTTACGGTATCTAAGTAAGTAACCGGTTCATAATGGTACTCTACCATCTCGGTCTGTGCGTTCCTGGTGACATCAATCAAAACTGGACCCGGCCTTCCGCTGGAAGCGATATAAAAGGCCTTAGCCACAACGCCCGCTATCTCACGTGCCTCGGTAATCTGAAAGTTCCATTTGGTGAGAGGGATTGTAACGCTAATAACATCTGTTTCTTGAAAGGCGTCTGTTCCCAGAAGCTTTCCCGCCACCTGCCCGGTCACAGCTACGATGGGAACCGAGTCAAGCATCGCATCTGCAATGCCCGTCACCAAATTTGTAGCTCCCGGTCCTGAGGTAGCCATGCACACTCCCGGTCTCCCGGTCATACGAGCATACCCCTCCGCCGCGTGTGCAGCCCCCTGTTCATGGCGCACCAAGATGTGGCGAATCTTCTCTCTGTATCCGTAGAGCGCATCATAGACCGGCATAATCGCACCGCCCGGATATCCGAAAATCGTATCCGCCCCTGCGTCGATCAGCGCCCGAATAACCGCTTCTGCACCTGTAATTCTCATAATTCTTATCAGTACCATTAATAAGCAACTGAATTCATTGCCAGTATCATTTGGAGTCTACATCTAACCTAAAAATTTCACCAGGTTTTGTCACAAATCATCGGATGATTAAAGATGCAAAGGACCTCTCTAAATTGGTTCATTTTGGGAATTAAAGAACTTGCAATAATTTTCAGTAGTTACTGTTACAAATCTTGGATGGGCAACTGCTACACTCAAATGCTCAACGTGACCGTTCACGCGTGGAATTAATTTTACTTTCTCCAGAGAAAGTAAAATTCATGCAAATGGATACCATCACACAGACAATGTTAGATTTCCCCACATAAAACATAAGGTCATCCAATCTGGTACGACCTAAATATTGGCCTTGTCGCATATGCATATCTCGCGCAAAGGGTTGGCAAATTA
>JAAYZI010000004.1 GCA_012514925.1 Deltaproteobacteria bacterium
CATTGGACACAATATTATCCGCGATTTGCGTAACAAGCTGAACCAGCACCTGTTAACTCTCTCCCCCGGATTTTTTCTCAGGCATTCGTGCGGCAATCTGCTCTCCCGTTTTACCAGTGACGTCATACTGGTGAAGGATTTACTAACCAATTGCATCGCTTCGGTGATCAGAGACTCTATTCGCATTGTGGCGCTTTTGATAGCAGCCTTCTATCTAGATCCGGTGCTAGCGCTGATCGCTTTTGTGGTTTTTCCAATCGGGTTGATCCCGGTCTACAACTTTGGTCGGCGTATGCGTAAGCTCAGCAAGATCGGGCAGGAGTCGATTGGTAGTCTTAGCGAGTTGGTGCAAGAGAGCATACTTGGTAGCCGTGTAGTTAAAATATTTGGCAGAGAGCGTTTCGAACAGGAATGCTTTGAGGAAGAGAACCACCGCTTAAACAAGATCTTCGTTAAGTCTGAAAGAGTCAGAGCTCTGACTGGGCCAATCAACGAGGTTTTGGGTTCGCTTGCGATTTGCGGGGTGCTGCTTTACGGCGGGCACAGCGTCATCAATGGGCTGCGCAGTCAGGGTGATTTTATCGCATTTCTGCTCTCGGTTTTTCTGCTTTACGATCCTTTTAAGAAGCTTAGCCAAGTCAACAACCAGGTGCAGCAAGGGCTGTCCGGTGCAGAAAGGATCTTTGAGCTTCTGAACGTCTCGCCTGATATCCAAGATCCTCCGTCCCCCGTACCGCTGGGCGCTAGCAACGAGATTATCTTTGAGGACGTCAGTTTTACCTACAAGCCCGGCGAGCCGGGGGCCCTTAAGAACATAACTTTGACTGTGGCTGAGGGTAGTAAGGTTGCGATTGTGGGCTTTTCCGGTGCCGGCAAGAGCACCCTGATTGATATCATTCCACGTTTTATTGATCCTCAATCCGGACGGGTGTCGATAGGTGGGGTCGATATCAGTAGGGTTAGGCTTAGCGAACTGCGCGCGCGTATAGCTCTAGTAAGTCAACATACTTTTCTCTTCAACGACACTGTTTATAACAATATTGCTTACGGTAACGAAAAAGCCTCGCGGAAAGAGGTCCTATCAGCCGCTAAGTCGGCTTACGCTTATGATTTCATTATGAAGTTACCTCAAGGGTTTGAAACTGTAATCGGCGAGAGTGGACTGACGCTTTCGGGCGGAGAACGGCAACGCATCGCAATTGCAAGGGCGATCTTAAAAGGCGCTCCGATTTTGATTCTGGATGAAGCCACCGCTTCGCTTGACAACAGATCCGAGCGGGAGGTTCAGGCCGCCATTGAAAAGCTGGAGGAGAATAAAACCTCGCTGGTGATAGCGCATCGTCTTTCGACTGTAAGAGAGGCGGATCTGATCGTAGTCTTGGAAGAAGGACGGATTGTGGAGAGCGGAACCCATTTTGATCTACTTGCAAAAGAAGGAGCCTACGCGAAGTTACATGCGTTGCAGTTTGCAGAAGATCGAAGCTCGGTCCCTTGTGAAGCTGTGGCGGTGAATTAACCCCTTCATATGAAGGATTCGGACTAGAGCCTTTACTTTGTCCCCACTTTTTCAAGTACCTGAGCTATAAAGTCCTCTTCCGGATAGACCTTCGTGCTGACCTTAAGAACGTAGATCCCGTCTGCCCAGGACGGATCGATTTTTACAGCATCTTTAGCGGTGCAGACCAAGGGCAAGTGTTTAAAGCGGCTGCGCAAATCGTCTAGCTCAGCTCTACTAAAACTATGATGGTCTGCGTAGACCTGTGATCCTACAAGTTCATAGCCAAGCGTAAAAAGAGAGTTAAAAAAACCTTCTGGGTTAGCGATGCCGCAAAAGGCCGCGACTTTACAAGGTGGCAGCCCCTGCTCCGCCGTCTTATCCCGTTTCGTCAAGGCTTGAACGCCCTCGGCTGCGAGTGCGCTGCTGTACACTTTGACCCCCTCAGGAACCAAATGTAACAGCCTGGGATCAATCTCCAGGGGTGGTGTGGCAACCTGCCTGTTTGCAAAAATCACCGCATCTGCGCGCCTAAGTGCCTGGTCCCGCCCCTCCCGCAGACGGCCTGCTGGAAGTAGTCGCGCTGCCAGAAAGTCCTGGATCGCCTCTGAGCTACCGATATTTACAGAAACAAGATCCAAGTCTCGGTGCAGACGGCGGTGCTGAAAACCGTCATCTAGAATAATCACATCGCCAAGTCGTTTTTCCTCAATCAACTTAGCTCCGGATACGCGGTCCCGCGCTACCACCACCGCCACGTCGGCACGTTCCAGCATTACAGGCTCATCGCCAACGCTCTCCGGTGTATCGCTACTTGATACCTGATGCGGTCCCTGCGTCTTACCGCCATACCCCCTACTCAGTACGACTGCGCGTAGCCCCTTCTTTTTCAGCGCCTCTACTAAAAAAAAACAAAGAGGTGTTTTGGCGTTACCTCCGCATGAAATGTTGCCGACACTAATGACGGGAATGGTGGAGTGATGGGTTTTTAGCAAGCCTAGATCATATCCGTAGTTGCGGCACTTCACCCCAAAAGCGTAAAGCTTTGACAGTGCAGAAAGTACGATGGATGCTCCTTCCGGCATAGTGGTTAAGAGTCCCGCTTGCTCTCTAATACCTTACTAATGGCTTGCATTATACGATCACCTGCTCCAAAATTTTCTTGCCAGACCTCCCGTGCCCGAGATCCCTGCGTTCTTAGGCTTGGGTCCCGCCGCGACATCTTCTCCAAGAGCGCCTCTGCATCCTGCTGCGTGGCAATCGGAGTGAAAGCCTCTTTATCTTGTAGCTGCTCCTTAATATCATCGATATTTTCACAGTAAGGGCCAAGCGCCAAGCAGACTCCATACGCCGCTGCTTCAAGAGGGTTGTGCCCTCCGAAACCCGGCACCAAGGAGCCACCGATAAAGGCTAAGTCAGAGAAGCTATAAACCGTTTCCAAAGCGCCAAAAGAGTCCAAGAGCACAATCGCTTCATGCCCTGGAGCTGCTGAAGCGTGCCGATGTGGAAGCCCACAGGAATTAAGCCTGGATATAAAATAATCACATTTTTCAAGGTGCCTGGGGGCCACTACCGTATTAAAGCAAAGCCCTCTTTTTCTTGCGGCCGCAAGCGCTGCAAACCAGATGACCTCCTCTCCAGGGCGCAGGCTACCTAAGGTTAAAACTGGAAGGTCATCATTAAAAAATAGGCGCTTTTGCTCCAAGAGCGCCTGGCTGGAGGTAATCGAAGGTGCGCTGTCATATTTGGCGTTTCCCGTAACCAAAACCCGAGCAGGGTCCACCCCAAAGTCGATAAAGCGCGCTTGGTATTTACGGTTAGCGGCGCAGACCAGCGAGAGCCGACTCAGCGTTCGTCTGAGCCATGCCCCCATCAAGCGGTAGTGCTTCAGCGAAAATTCAGAGAGGCGACCATTTACCAAGAATAACGGTACATTGCGCCTGTCAAGCTCCGCTAGCAGCGCAGGCCAGAGTTCAGTTTCACCGAAAATAAAGGCCTTGCACTCTATATTTTTAAGGGCGCGCCGAATCCAAAGAGGATGATCAAAAGGCAGCAACCGTACAAAATCGGCAAACGGCGCGGCTCTCTCCAGGCCGCTAGGGGATGTAACACTTACCAGAATCTTAGCGGCTCTATTAGATTGCCGCACCGCTTTTATCAGCGGAATCAGGCCCTGGACTTCTCCAGCAGAGGCACCGTGGAACCAAAAAACACTTCCGGTTAGGGTGCCCCAATTACCGTAACGTTCCCAAATCCTGCGGCGTCCCCGCCGACTCGCATAAAAAGCAGGCAGCGCTAAGCAGCTTCCAAGCAAACCAGCGGCGCTGTAAAGGGCAGAACTTAAATGCGGACGTCTAGAAAATTTACTCACCACACCCAAGCCGCCTTCTCACCAAAAGAGGGCTCATTTGATACTCCTTATAATCGGATACTGGTACTTGCCCGGCACGATACTCAACCTGTTTTAGGTTGTCGAGACTAACAGCTTTAAGAGAAGCCCAGAGGGCATAATATGTGGATTTGATTGGTGTTTTTAAAATTAGCCGTAGCTTTAGGCGGTTCGATACTAGAGGATTTTAAGGTTTCAAACGTTAACTTTTTAGAATTAGGTCCGATAGCTACTGAGGTTGTTGTGTGTATTTTGAAAAATGTATGTTTCAAAGGTTGTTCAGTTTAGTTGTTCCTCTGGTTCTTCTTTTTGTTTTCGTTGAGAGAGCCGCTTGTATAGAAGTTCCACCTGCTCTTCCGGGTTGGGAGGAGTTTGATCAACGCCGTGATGGTTTTCGGCGGGGAGTGACATTGGACGGCGCTATGGTTAATCGTAGTTCGCCCGTAATCGCCGATATCGATGGCGACCCATCCAACGGTTTGGAAGTTGTGGTCGGCGGTGCGGATGGAATCGTACACGCATATCGCGCGGATGGAAGCAAGCTTTGGTCAACTTCTCTTCCTATTCGTGGTTGTTCGAGAACTGATGAGACTAATAAGCTCTATTCTAGTCCTGCAGTTGGCCGCCTCTTTAGGGGTAAGGCCATATTTGTTGTGATTGGTTACGGCGGTTTTGGCGCGGACGGCAAGGCCTGTGGAGGAGGTGTGGCTGCTATTAGGGGTCGCACTGGTAAGATTCGTTGGAATTTCAATCTAAAAAGATTCGCTCGCAGAAATAAAATCCCGGCGTTGAGCTACTCAGTTTTTTCTACTCCGGCGCTGGCGGATGTAGATGGGGATGGACGGATGGAGATTGGGTTTGGGACTTTCAGCCGCTACTCCTTCCTGTTAGAAGCGGGTGGCAAATTGCGTTGGTATTATTGCAACGCTGATACAGTTTGGTCATCTCCGGCCTTTGCGGATGTTGACGGCGACGGCCAGTTGGAGATGATTATCGGTTCAGATATAACCCGAAATGATCACTTACGGCCCCCTACACCTAACGGCGGCTATGTGGTGGCGCTACGCACCAAGAAACGCTCCAAGAAGCACATTTGGTTTCGAGATTCTTCGGCGGTTGTGTGGGAAACTTATTTCGATCAAACTATCATGTCTTCTCCGGTAGTGGCGGATGTGCTCCCAGGCAATCCAGGAGCTGAAATCTTGATTGGCAGTGGTTGTTATTTCCCTGAAAACTCAAGAAATAAAAATGGCAAGTGGGTTAAGATTTTAAGGTTGCGGGATGGAAAGGTTTTAAAAACTCTTCCAACTCAGGCTTGTCTGTCTTCTTCGGTTGCAGTTGGGGATATTGATCAGGATCAACGGCTTGAAGTTGTAGCTATAGTAAACGGCAGCAAGAGTGTAGGCGGCACAGGACAGAGCGAACTTGTGGCGTGGAAGCCCAACATCCCTGGCCCGCTTTGGGTTACAACTCCTAAAGTGCAGGGGAAAAACGATCCTTTTGCCGGCGATTTTAAATCACCGGTGATCGCTGACCTAGATGGCAATGGCTCGCTTGAGGTTATTATTTCAAATGGTGTGGGGCTTGCGATTTTTAATGGTGCGGATGGATCAGCTTTGACTTGTCAGGATAAGGTTTGCGATCAGCGGCCGTCTCTTTCGCTCTTTGTCGGAAACTCCCTTGAAGCCACTCCAGCTGTTGGCGATTTAAATCAGGACGGCATTTTGGATCTGGTCATCGGCAGCGGTTCGCGGATTGTTTCCGGTAAAGGAGGCTTGTATGTCTGGAGCGGTTTTGCGGAAAAGCTCGGCAGTTACCCCGGTACGCTAGCCCCATACAGCGCGCCCTGGCCAATGTTTCGCGGAAACCCCGCACGTCATGGGCGCTACTAACCGAAACAGTATCCGATAACCGTTCACGCGTGAAATTGATTTTACTTTCTCCAGAGAAAGTAAAATCCACGTAAACGGTTACTTCACTACACCTGAACGCTTACAGTATCCGTTCACATAAATATTAAATTAGGTGATTACAATGTGTTACCAGTGTGGTTATCATGAAAAAAAATACGTGAACGGTTACGCAACAAATTATAACAGCTTGCTTTTGTCCCCGGCTTGTAAGATGTTTGTAGCCGTTCCTGAAACCAAAATGGGCCCATAGCTCAGCTGGTAGAGCGCGGCGTTCGCAATGCCGAGGCCGGCGGTTCGATCCCGCCTGGGTCCACTCTGTGTATTTTCTTCTGTGTATTTTCCTCTGCGTTTCCCGGATAGGTCCAAGAGGTCCAAAGAGTCTAGAGGCTACCGCCCTTCGTTCTTCTCTCCCCCCGGTTGGAATTCTTTACGTAACCCCTCCTTAAAATGCCCGAAGTAATTCCACATGGAAACTAACTATCAGGAATCATCCTCATGCTTGCCACGGGAGAAGCTCTTCTTGCAAGGAGCGGGCGCTCTCTCGGATAGTGAACTCTTGGCAATTTTGCTGGGTAGTGGCAGCGCCGGCCAGGATGTATTTACCCTTTCGCATAAAGTCTTAAAATTTATTGATGCAAACCAAGAAAGTCTTAGCCCACAGGAACTTATTAAGATTCGTGGCATCGGCAAAGCCAAAGCCGCGCTGCTAGGAGCCATGTGGGAGTTTGCGCGACGCCGCATCCGCCCGGAGGGCCAAAAGATTCGCTGTGCTAGAGATATTTTGCCTCTGGTGCACCACCTCAACGACCGTAAACAGGAACACTTCATACAAATCTCCCTAAATGGTGCTCACGAGGTCATTAAAACTAGGATTGTCACGGTAGGCCTGGCCAATGCCGCCCAAGTTCATCCGCGTGAGGTCTTCTATGGCGCTATTTCTGACTGTGCGGCAGCCGTGATTGTTGCCCACAATCACCCTTCCGGAGAGACGACCCCCAGCCAGGAGGACTTACAGGTAACTCGTAAGCTGCGAGGAGCGGCAGCCACACTCGCTATTCCACTGCTTGACCACATAATCTTCAGTCGTCGCGGTTATTACAGCTTTTTGGAGAATGGGCAGATGTGCGGCTGATTTGCAGCTTTTTCCAGCGGGACCGAAGTCCAGACTAGTCCAGACTCCTGTTTTTGCCCTATACTAATTCACCAGTTGTGGTTGGGTTGACGGGCATCGTGTTTAAGCGGCTAAAAAACAAATTATCCATCAAGTCACTTTCTCCAAAGTACCTGATTTGCTTTCTGCTCGGTTTGGCGGTGGTGATCTGGTTTGGCGTAACCGAACTGCGCACCTCAGCTCTTCAATCCCACTTTCTAGCCAAGCTCGCTCCCCACTTAACAGTAAGTGTTGAAAACGGTGAAAGCCAAAACATCCGCTTTCCGAGCGAAGGACCCTACGATATACGGCTGGGCTATAGCCGCCTTCCTCAATTCATCGATACACTTAAAGCCGCAAATTACAGCATCGTAAAGCAAGCCCGCATTTCCTCAAAACACAGCAATCTAATCGACCATGGGGTCTATCCGATTTATCGCGAAAAAACCCGCGCTGGGTTGGAGATCCTTGACGACCGGGAACAGCCCATGTACCGAGCGTTATATCCGGAGCGTACCTATCCTGATTTTGATTCGATTCCTCCGTTGATTGTTAAATCCCTGCTCTACATCGAAAACCGCGAGCTGCTCAGTCCCGCCACTGCCACCCAGAATCCAGCCATTGAGTGGGACCGTTTTGCAATGGCAATATTCGATTTAGGTTTAAGCAAAATTATTCATGGCCGTAAACCTCATGGGGCCAGCACTCTGCCCACTCAGATGGAAAAATTTAGACACTCTCCATCTGGGCTCACCAGCGGCGCGATGGAGAAGTTACGCCAAATGCTGACAGCCTCGATCCGGGCCTACCTAGATGGCACCGATACAACCCAAGCACGCACCCGGATTATTTTGGATTACATCAACTCCATTCCACTTTCGGCAGTGCCTGGTTACGGAGAAGTAAATGGGCTTGGTGACGGTCTGTGGGCTTGGTTTGGGTCTGATTTCCACGAGGTTAATAGAATTTTGCGCGAAGATCCCGGCCGAGACCCCGTCAAGCTTAAAGCTAAGGCTCAAGCTTACAAGCAAGTTCTGGCGCTTTTTGTAGCGCAACGCCGCCCTTCCTACTACCTCGCTCAAGACCCAAAAGCATTAAGCGCCCTAACTGACTCACACCTAAGATTGATGGCAAATAACGGCATTATTGACGCCGACCTTCTTGCTGCCGGAGAGCAGATGCAGCTAACGGTTTTGCACCGCACCAACGAACAACACGCTTTTTCTTTTGTAGAACGTAAAGCTGCCAATGCTGCGCGCACAGGCTTGCTCAATTTGCTGCGTTTACCCGCGTTGTACGAGCTGGACCGCTTAGATCTTAAAGCTCGAAGCACGCTCAATACGGAGGTTCAGCAAAATATCAATGAGACGTTGCAGAAACTTAAAGACTTCCAATTCCTCCAGAAGTCAGGGCTGCTTGGGGATCGCTTGCTGAGCTCTAGAAATGATCCCGGCAAGATTGTTTACAGCGTTACTCTCTTTGAGCACGTGGATGATGTAAACCGATTGCGTATCCAGACAGACACTCTCGATCAACCTTTCAATGTTAACGAGGGGGTAAAGCTTGATTTGGGCTCAACCGCTAAATTACGCACCCTGCTTACCTATTTGGAGGTGATTGAAGACTTGCATGGGCGTTATGCAGAATTCAGCCGTGCACAGCTGAAAAAGTTCCCAGCACATCCACGTGATAAGCTAAGCGCTTGGGCTCTTGCTTATCTCGCTGAAGCTAAGGATCGCGGATTACCGTTAATGCTTAAAGCCGCGATGCAGCGGCACTATTCAGCCAGCCCTTATGAGGTTTTTTTTACGGGGGGAGGGCAGCATACTTTTCAGAATTTCACTAGGGACGATGATGCGCGGGTTATGACAGTGGAAGAAGCCTTGCGGCGGTCAGTGAACTTGGTTTTTATCCGTTTAATGCGGGATATAGTGCGTTATCATATTTACGGAGCAGAGGATTCTCCGGGGCGTATGCTTGAAGATCGCAGCGATGAACGCCGCCGCCTTTATCTGGAGCGTTTCGCAGATAAAGAAGGTAAGATTTTCATGCGCTCTTTTTTTAAAAAATATGAAAACAAGACTCCGGAAGAGATTGTTGAAATTCTGTTTAAACCCGTGAGCCCGGCGTTACGCCGTCAGGCCGCAGTTTTTCGGGCACTTGACCCTCAGGCTTCATTTGAGGAGTTTGAAGCTTTCCTAAAAGAAAGGCTACCGAACTCTAAGTTGTCAAAACAAACATTAGAAGCGCTTTATAGAGGGTTGGACCGAGCTGTCTTGAATCTGGCGGATCGCGGTTTTATCGCGCGCATCCATCCACTTGAAATTTGGATGGCGGACTATATGCGCAAACATCCCCAAGCCAAGTTAAAAGAGGTGCTGGATGCTAGTTTCGCGGCGCGCCGTGAGGTGTACACCTGGCTTTACCAGACCCGCCATAAAAATGCACAAAATACCCGTATCCAGATTGTGTTGGAGGCCGAAGCTTTTACCGAAATTCATCGCACCTGGAAGCGCTTGGGTTATCCTTTTGACTATTTGGTACCTTCCTATGCCACCTCAATTGGCAGCTCGGCTGATCGGCCGTCCGCACTGGCTGAATTGATGGGCATCATTGTAAATGGAGGGGTGCGCTATCCTGAGAGCTCTCTCAATATGCTACATTTTGCGGAAGATACGCCGTATCAGACTTTGATGGAGTACTTGCCCCCTCCGGCCGAACAGGTAATTGGACCAGAGATTGCCCAGGTCGTAAAAGATTCTTTGCGGGAGGTGGTGGAGCGCGGCACGGCTGTTAGAGTAAAGGGCGTCTTTAAGGGCCCTGATGGAAAACCGCTTGCAGTAGGAGGAAAGACCGGTACAGGTGACCATCGTCACGATACCTATGGAGCGCGGGGACGTCTCCTTTCTTCGAGGGTCGTAAACCGCACGGCCACTTTTGCTTTTTATATCGGCGACCGTTTTTTTGGCACGATTGTGGCCTACGTTTCGGGCCCTGATGCCGCTTCCTTTCGTTTTACTAGCGCCTTGCCCGCGCAGCTGTTAAAAATTCTCGCGCCGCAATTTGAGCCTTTGGTAAATCAAACCGAGCCGAAACAGGGTGATAAAAAGCTCTAAATTTCGACAAAAATTCAAGTAACCGCTTACGCGGAGAATTGGTCATGTAATTTTGTTTTCAGCTTGGGCGGCGGCGCGATTTTACTTTCTCCGGAGAAAGTAAAATCAATTCCACGCGTAAATGGTTACGAAAGGTTCCTTTAGGGGAAATTTCTGTAGTAATTTCATAGAGATAGCAACCAGTTGTCACCACAAAAATTATGCGTCAGATTCTAAAGGAAAACTTCAATCTGACGATAGTCCAGATACTAGGCATGACACCATCCTTTCTGCGAGTTGGGGGCGATTCAACGGTGAATCGCCCTTTTTTTATGCTCTAACAATTCACTTGTGGGGGAGAGACTGGCGCTTTGGCAGTGACTAGACCACGGTCAGTCACAAAGAATATCCCACCCAGTAGCGACATAAGCACCGCCGTAGCCCGTAGTGTTAGAGCAGCCGCCACGCCCTGGTCGGCGCTTCCACCCGCTCCTGCAAAAAGGACGCCGAAGCTCCACTCCCACCACCCTACTCCGCGCGGCGAAACCGGAATAGACGTGACCAACAAAATCACCGGAGTAATCACGAGTACATCCCAAAAAGAAGGATGAAAGTGGATAGCTAGGCTTGCAACGTAGACATTCAGACACGCTGCAAAATGAAAGAACATCGCCAGAAGCAGTGAAAGAATCAGGGTGCGGCTCTGTAAACGGTACATAAAGAAGGCTTCAATTAGACGTTCGGCTTTAACAGTGTAGTTTCGTAATAGTGGTAGGGTTTTGCACATTCTCACTAGCAGACCTGAAAAACGCGGGCTGAAATAAGCAGTCAACATGGCAGCGCAACCTAGCACACCCGCCGCTAGTGGTAAGCTCACAAACCAATATTGCAAAACTCCTGGATTGGCGATTGAGGCCAGAATCGCGATCAGCACCAGCCCTACCAAGCCCACCGCGCGCTCCATAAAAACAGTTGCGGCCGAACGGGAGTGCGAACCAATCTGCTCTCCCAACATCAAAATACGCGCGATATCGCCTCCTACCATGCCCGGCATGAAGTTATTAAAAAACCTGCCAATTAGCGCCATTTTAAACATGCGCCAGTAAGAAACTGACTGGCCGCCGCCGGTTACAAAAAGACGCCATTTAAGACTGTTGGTAAAGTTGGTGCAGAGCGATATCAGAAGCAGCACTCCCACGTAAAAAGGATCGATGCTTTTAAGGTGGTCCAGCACTTTCGTTGCGGCGTTCTGTGGGAGCAGTAGCAGCATTAAAAGAGTAAGGGCCACTACAATTTGAATGGTGCCGACTATAAATTGTTTTTTGGAGGATCTCTTTGAAGGCGGCATTCTTTACGTCCTGCTCTTAACAACTCGGGCTGGAACTCCCATGGCGATGGATAGAGGGGGAATGGTTTTAGTCACAACCGCTCCAGCGCCAATTACACTGTTACGGCCAATTGTAACTCCGCCCAAGATCGTGGCATGCGCTCCAATCCAAACCCCCTCCTCAATGCGGCAGCCCCCCATGACTTCCATTCCCTGCTGAGAAATCGGAATGTCCAGGCGGTCAAGCTTGTAGTTTCCTCCCCCACTGATAAAGCAGTGGGGGCCTACCACAGCATAGTCACCGATAGTAACGGGGTTATCTTTGGTAGAGCGCACCACCGTGTAGGCACCCAAGCCAACTTTGTTTCCGATTGAGATCTCTCCTCCAATCGCAGAGAGCATGACGCCATGGCTAAGCATTACATCCTCGCCTAGCTGGATAACTTTTTCGATTTCCGGGGAGCGCGCATCCAGCACGCAGTTATCACCGAAAACACACCGTTTGCCTGTAAAGATGCGGTGCGGCTGCATAAGCGCAATGTTTGCCCCGAATTGGGTGCCCTTACCGCAAGCGCCGAAAGATCCTGGCCAAAAAAAACCTCTAAGCGCCAGTCCAGGCGCCCCGCGCCAGGGTGCAAGCATAGCAGTTAGTTCGTAGCGAATTAATCTCAACCATCCAGGTGAGCCGACCACTACCCGGCGGTAGCGCTCAAGCGCGGTGCCACCTGTGGTCACCGCCTGCTGTGTTTTTTTAGGAGTAGCTGTTTCAGCTTTCGTCATAATGTGATTCCTTTGATTCCTTGCTCTTAGGAAACGTATCAGCCGCCCCCGATCAAGGGGTGACTACTTTTTTTCATGATAACCATATTGGTAACAGATTATTATCCCCCAATTTAATATTTATGTGAACGGATACCAGTAACCGTCCACATGAATATTACTTTCTCTGGAGAAAGTGAATATGTCCCTCATCCACCTGTACTAATCAGTATTTAATCACACAGACAATGTTAGATTTCTTCATAAAACGTAAGGTCATTCAATCTGATACGACCTAAATATTGGCCTTGTTGCATATGCATATCTCGCGCAAAAGATTGGCAAATGAAACTAGTGCGCTACGTGCGAGATATGTATATGTGACAAGGTTTAATAAAAGCCCA
>JAAYZI010000099.1 GCA_012514925.1 Deltaproteobacteria bacterium
ACATCCCTTTTACCCAACTCGACAACTCGCCTACCAAGCAGATCCTGCGCAGCCCTTTGCAAACCCGCATCAAGAGATGTCCTAACGTAAGGGAAAGGAGTTCTACCTGATTTACTCCTCTTCTTAAGATAGCGAACAAAATGACTAGCCTCTACTTCCAGATTCGGCTCACTCAGCTCATACTCACTGCTACGAATCGCGTTAAGCTGCTCCTCGTCTATTTGCCCCGAGGACCAAAGCGACTCTGCTAATGCCTCGATTCGCCAAGCAAGCGCAGGCGCGGCTGTTCGCCGTGGATCCAAGCGGCTGGGTGCTCTAATAAGCACGGCCAGCAGCAAACTCTCCCGCGGCGACAATGTGCTCAAATCCCTGTCAAAAAGATCCAGCGCAGCAGCCTTCACTCCTCGTCGGTTTCGCGCAAAGGGCACCTGATTTAAATAAAACTCCAGGATTTCTCCCTTTGAAAAAACCTCCTCCAGCTGTCTAACCTCCCAAAACTCAAGCCAACGGCTCCACACGGTGCGAGGCCTAGGATGGAGCATTCGCAAAACTTGTTCTGAGATTGTACTGCCGCCACGGACAATTCGCCGATGAATTACCGCATCACGCATCGCTCCGAGAATACTCTTATAGTCATTTCCTAAATGAGAAAAGAAACGACGGTCTTCCGCTGTAATAACCGCTTTTAAGAGCAGAGGAGGAATCTCTTCCAAATTTACTTGCTGCTGGTAATTCCAGGCGTTGGCATAGGTGCGGCTCAGAGGCTCGCCCCCTCTGCTTAAAAATTGCACATTCTCAAGCTCTTCTTGCGGAGGAAGAAGCCTATCAGGAAGCGACCGCAGTCTGAGCTTGGTAACAGCCGCAAGTAGCAGAACACAGATCGCGGTAAGCAGAAAGACAGCGGGGAAACACTTCTTCATTTAAGCCCTTGCACTATCATCGTCTCGGCTGAGGTCTGTCCGAAAGTATCGGGGCTGTAGATCTCCTCCGCCCTAAGCGGAAGCGACAAGAACTCACCCGGACTTATCACCTGCGCAAGATAGGCCAGGTGGTAGTTTCCAGAAGGCAGATACTCCGAATAAAAACGAACAGAGTCATGTCTCAATTCTCGGTGGTAGAAACTCCAACGGGACGAGGAATAGATTATCCAATCGGAGAATTTATACCAATATGATGAACCCTCTAGCGGCAGGTCCGCAGCGGCATCAACACTTGACGCAGTAGCAAACTCCCGATTAAGCGCTTCAAGCCCCCCAGGAAGAGGATCATTAACTACCACAAAATTTCTTGCCTCTGGTAAACTTAAATATATATCCACCCTGAGCAGATCCCCAACCTTAACTTTATAGGGAGCAGAAAGCAGATCAAACTTTCCTCCACGCTGCACGCTCACTTCTTTAATTACCTCTATACCCGCGTTAGTTGAGACTTTAGGCAGACTAAGCGGAGCGTAATTAAGCATCACGTTGTAATATGTCCGGCCTTGACCTTGGCGCAAAATCTGAACGTCTCTGCTTTGCCCAAGGTCTTCACTTCTAATCCCCCGCTGAAACGACCGGGGTTCGTCTCTTACAGAAGCAAATTCTGTCTCCCCCAAGTCTTCTCCAGAGAGGCTCACCTTCCATTTACCTTGTGGGGGTTTTGATTCATATTCTCGGCTGTAATCGGAGAGACTTTTCATACAGAACAGATTTTCTTGGGTATTCTCCCAATGATCACGACCACCTCTGGTTTGCGAAATCGTGGCCGCAAGTTTCGGCGCTATATCGGGATTATAACGTATCCCAAGCTCATCCTTTTTGTTCTTATACAGAGAGTTATAAGCAATAATTGCGCTAAGCGCAGCGCAATTGTCACGAAGCGGAGTGCTGAGAATTCTTTCAAAGAGCGAAGTATCCAAATCCTCAAGCAACATAAACTTGCCGGAGGTTTCATTCCCTCCCGCAAGAATACTAGGTAAAACCTTTCTCTGAATCTTTTCGGAACCTTTTACCTTAAGCGCTGCAAGCGCATAATGAGACCTGCCGAAAATGCTCATACTCTTTATCGTAGGTTCAAAGCGCTGCAAATCGGCGAGCGAAACCTTGCCAGCAGAAGCTAGCGCATGAAGGGCCACGGCACGCACCGTGGCAGAGATGCGCTCTGAGTAAAAATCGGGTACTGTGTTCTTTCTTAGAAACTCCTCCAGATATGCCTGCAACCTAGCTTCTACCTGCACTGGGACGTTATATCCAGCCTCTTTGAGCCAGACGAAAGCAAGCGCAGTGTAAGCGCTAAGATACGGATCAACGTATTGGTCGTTCGCGATAAAATAAGACATGCCGCCGTTTGGGGCTTGAAAGGACTGCGCCTTATCAAGCGTATTCTGGGGAATCTCCGAGCTTTTTTCCCAAACGAAGGAGGGAGAAACATAAGCTTTTAGCTGATTGTAATGAAAGGCCATTACGCCTTTGCTAAGTATCTGCTCCCAGCACGAATAGGGATAGTCTCGCATATATGCGAAGGCACCTTGAAGCGCCGAAAGAATTGACGGGGAAAGCGTCACTTCGAGTGATCCCACGTTAGAACGGATATCACCAGGGACTAAGAGCTTTTCTTCTGCGCTTTCAGCGTCAAAAGACCCATAAGTGGCAGCCGTTTGGAGCGACCATGAAGGAAGCACATTTAACGAAAAATCAACTAAGTCCGAGTCAACTTCGTCTTTGGCTGAAACCGTAAAAACGACTTGGCCGCTTTCGCTTACCGAGACCGGCAGAGAAACGGGATGTCGCTCAAAGGGCTTCGCGGTAAGCTTAACAGTGCGCGGCTCACTCTTCACTCCATCGCCTTTTGCGCTAAGGTTAACCTCAATTTTTCTGGCCTTGTCGGCTCTGTTCATCAGCACAAACTGAGCATCAAGTACATCTCCCGCGTGAACTTGGTTTGGAATCGCCGGCCTAATCTCAGTAAGCTTGTTGACCTTAAAAGACCCTTCTCCAAGGCCCATCTTTTGTCCAGGAGTTAACGCAAGCGCCAAAACTCTCCAACCGGTAAGATTATCCGGTGCCTCAAATTCAAACGTAGCAGTACCATCTTCTGCCGCAACAAGCGTCGGATTCCAATAAGCGACATATTTAAACAAAGTGCGACGACCCATCGCGCCTAGGCCATCTCCCCCTGAGTTTGCACCTTTCTTCTCAAACTTTCTCTTACCTACCAACTTAAGCAGCAAATTGAAGTTGAACAGATCGAGCGGCATTAGTTTAAAAAAACCAGCGTAGGGGTCGAAGTAATTTCGACCGGCCGAAATGAGATCAAAGACCGACTCATCTAGTACGGCTACTGCATATTCAAGCTCTGTAGGAGTCTCGCCCTGTTTGGTGGTCGCGGTAAGAGCAACCTTAACTGTGTCACTCGGTTTGTATTCCTCTCTTTCAGTCTTGACTTGGATATCTAGCTCATCGTGTTTGTCTCTAACGTCAATCTTGGCGTAACCCATACGCATCGTGGGTTTCCCAAGGTCTACTTCCATATCTGGCGCTGAAGATTCCACCCTCCCAGACATCAATACTACCGAGAGATAAAAACTCGGAAGAAGCTCGGGAGTCACAGGAACTTCTATGACCTGACCAGCATCTGGGAGAGTTTGCCGCCAATGAGAAATCACTCCGTAGCGTTCAATGCTGATCAGTGCCTGAGCGCCGGGGAATGGATTTTTAAGCAAAAATCTAGCCGTCTCCCCAACCTTATAGCTCGTCTTTTCGGGTACAATATCAATCCTAGAGTCAGCCGCGCCGGTGTTCCAGAGAACTTCTCCTTGTCCACTCACCCAAGTGTAGATTTTAGAGCTATGTTCTCTATTAAGAGTGTCCTTCACCACTGCTTCAGCCAGATAAGAACCTGGTGTGGTCGGCGTAAATTTGCAGCCGACGGGCTGCGGGCCGGAGCTTAACTCGCAACTTGAAACATCTTTATATTGGGTTTCATAGTACATTTCATAGACATTTCCTGGACCCCTCACTCTTGAAGCGAGAATAACTTCCTGCTTAATCGTTACAGTTACAGGCACCCCACTGACAAGCCGTCCACGCTCATCCGAGACCACAGCCAAAACCTCACTCTGTTCTCCAAGCGGATACATCCACTTAGGAAAGTTCAGCCCGACGTAACGATCCCTCCCAGCAAACACCGCGGAATCTCTCGCCGCAACGTACCGCCCACGATCATCACGCACAGCACTCTCAACCACCAAGGTCCCATAGTAAGCCTTCTGCTCGCTCAATGGCACCTCGAAAATAGAGCGTCCTTTATCGTCGAGAGTAAGCTCGCTTTGAAAAACCATTGGCAAATTGAGCTCCCGAGCAGTATCAAAATCAAACCCGGCTGCTTGTTTACCAAAATCAAACCCGGCTGCTTGTTGATCAACCACTTCGAATGATTTGGGTATCAAACGTCCAGTAAGCCTCAGCGCTCCATTGGTATAAGCGCCACCTGCATGAAGATTGGCCTGCGTAATCACCCGAACCTTGTCTCCTGGTCTAACTAGGTCTGCTGCAAGGTCCGTCTGCACCCTAAAAGAGGCAGGAGTGAAATCGCTTACCAACACTGTTAATGGTACAACCGCCCTTACATCAATCTTACTCTTATTTGGGCCATCGATCTGAACCTTCTCATCTCTCCAACTGTAACGACTGTAGGAAGCGAACTTCAAGATAAGCTGAAACCTGTAAGAACCTACCGCACCTGATTCCGGCAGCATGAATTCGCCGCTATACCCACCAAAGCGCGAAAATTCAACATCCGGCACTTCGTGGACGACCTTTCCCATAGGGTCAAAGACCTTAAGCGCATAGCCGGTTCTCGGCGCCGGAATCAAGTTTTTCCCATCTTGTTCACGAACATAAATTTTGTACTGGAGAATCTGCCCCAGTTTGTAAATCCCCTGAGGGGTGGTCCCCCATGCCTTAAGGTGGCCGTGGGCGGCCTTACGCTCATTTGAAATATAGCCTCCATTACGGCTGAACGGTTCTAGTAGCATTTCATCTACGAGCGGCAGAATGGCGAAGTCCTCTCCTTTGTCAACCCGCACTTTAAACACCGGCTCTTTTGGTTCGGCCCCCCAGTAGAAAGATGTTTTTGCTTCTGGGTCGAGCGCAGCCGAACCAGGCAGAATGGCCACACCAGAGTCGTCTGTAATGGCCTCCGCCATCGCCTGCGGGGCGTCTGTAAAGTTATTCATCTGCTCCGCATAGATACGCACCCGAGCATCAGAAACAGGCTCACCATCTTTTAACCGAGTAACCCAAACAAGTGAGTTGAAATGTCCAAGCTTGGTATGAACATGAAAAGGAGTAACTTGGGAAACAAAAAAAGGATTGTATGGTTTGTTCCCTCGCGCTGGATCAGGAGAACCAAAAAGATTTCCGTAAAGAATACCGGACTTCTCTCCAAGATAGTTTCTAATTTTAAGCGGAAAATAATAAGAAAGATTCTGCACATTATCGACTGGGACTTTCAGCCTGTTCTCGGCACCAACTCCGCTTGAAGTTAGAGTTTTGTAAGAAATCGACAGTGAGTCCAGATTCTGGACGGCTACCGGCAAGTGTGTAGACTCCTCGCTTTCTAGCACAGAGAAACGATCTCCCATAAAAAAGCGGGGAAGCCGATGTGCCGTAGCGAATACGAAATCTATTTCATCTTCGAGTGCCCGGCCAAACTCATCTTTTATGCTCCCTTGCGGAGCTTTAAGACGATATTCTTGAAACGCTTTTAATCCGTAGGGTAGAGGCACTGTATACACAGTGCCTCGCTCGTGCGGACCCCAGAGCTGGGAATAAGAATAGTCATCCGCCCAGAAATCGAACTCGGTGTTTTCCCCCCGAGGATCGGGTTCAATAAGCATGTTCTTTTTAAACGAATCCTTAAGCGTTGGAGCAGAGAGAAGCATTTCAATAACAGATTGGGAATCGCAGCGGCCTAGCTCTTTGGGGGAGGCATTTGTTGTAATTCTCCGAAATTTTCCTCTGGCGCAGCCCCTATAATGGTTCTCCGTTTCATCCTGTGGTTTAAGAGATGTTCCCTCCATGCAGCAGCGAATCCCCAAAAAGGAGAATTTAGGAAAAGTATCAAACTGCACAAGCCGTTGATTATCACTTCCCGTCTCCGGTCCTTCGGCAGAAAGCAGTCCGGGTTCGACCATAAGCTGGACTCTTTTATCCTCCCCTAGATCTCTTGTTGACGTGACTCGGTAGTAGAAGCTTTTAGTAGGAACCGTCAACTTTGTGTTTTCGTCGCGGTTTTCGGGCTGAATTTCTCCGTTTTCATCCACAGGAATAGGAAGAAGTTCGAGTGGAACTCTCTCGTTTCCCTCTTCAAGCATAAAGAACAAATGCTCGGCGACGCTTTTAGCAAGCACGTATTGATTAAACGTCACCTCGATTACGGGCCTGCTTGGGCTTGACCAGGTGCGAAAAAGCGTATCGTTAACGCTTGGACGAATTGTGGAAATTACCACTGGCCCCTGTTTGTCAACAAAATGTTTAAAGCCGTGTCTGATAATCTGAGATTCAATCGACTCTGCTTCTTTAGGTTCGCTTCTGACTTTTAAGTGATAAACGCTCGCTTTCTGTAAAGCGTCCTTCTCGCTTAACATGCAAGCGAGACTTCTCGTTCCCAGCCAGCGCCATTCGCAGTTAATTTCCGGCTCAAAGAAAAGAGGGATTTCGCCGGAGTTTCTTTCCATACGGCCAACTGGAGCCACCGGAGAGCTAAACTCTAAAACTATTTGCTGAAGTTGCTCGACCTCTTCTCCCTTTGGATTTACACGAATTACCGGAATAACCCGCTCAGGAAGACTGCTTAGACCGTCCTGTTTGGGGGTATTCTCCAATGCTTGTTTATCACAAGCCATCACGCCCATGAGAACCAAGCAACTAAGTGCAAAGAAAAACCGTTTTCCAGAGAACAAGAAGCTACCCATAAGGCACTCCGAGATAAACAATTCCAGGGCATTTTAGCCCCACGTAAACCAACCTGCAATTCCCAAAGGGACACTTTCCTTTCAAATTTTCAGTCTGGTGACAGACAACAACAGAATTACTAAACCGTAACCATTCACATACGGAATTGATTACACAGTTTTGTTTTCAGCCTGGGCGGTAACGCAGAATTAATTTCACTTTCTCCAGAGAAAGTAATATTACAAAGTAAATATGGCAGCCGCATATAAAACGTAAGGTCATCAAATCTGGTACGACCTAATGTTGGTCTTAAAGCCCAGGTTAGCAGAGCCTTTCTGGTGATGGCTGACGGTAACGCGGAATCGTGGGCGATAAAACTTCACTTTCTCCAGAGAAAGTGAATTTAGTTCCGCGTTACCGCCCGGGCTGAAAACAAGAATTGCGTGATCAATTCCTCGCGTAAGCGGTTACAGTAAAACTAGCACGGCTAATACAGCAGCTCAGACCAACGGCCGCCGGCTTTAAGTTCAGCCTTACGCTTTTGCCAATTCTCTTCGGAACCTGCCATCTTGACAAACGCCTTCTCAAGCATTCCCTCTAATTTATGCTGGCCTGACAAGAAAACGTAAGTATTGTTGTGAGACAACAACTCCCAAACCTCTTTTGCATTCTCTTCTAAGCTGCGCCCAATCTCAATCGGCGCATCCATATGAGGTTTCGGACTCACAGCCTGAAAAGCCTTAAAAGTCTCCTCGTCGTAGTAATTGGCGAAATCATTCTTCTCATCATTCATGTAGGCCATCTCAAGCCCGCTTCGTGCACCGTAGAAAAGCCGCACCTTACCCTTCCAAGCGCCCTTGCTCTTAAAGATCTTCTTAACGAACGCGCGAAACGGCGCAATTCCTGTACCCAGTCCAATCATCAGCATATTGGCGTTGACATCCTCCGGCACTTCAAAAGCAGTCCTAAACGGACCCCGCACAGAAATTTCAGAACCTGGGGTCAGATCGCAAAGATAATTAGAAGCAACCCCTTTTATCTTCTCACCGCTGAACTCATCAATATAAAAACAGCGCCTAACGGCGATCACAATCTGGGAGGGACGACCCCCTCCTCCCACTTCACCACCTGCAATTGAGTAAAAGCGCACGTGTGCCTTATTTCCAAACTCATGCGGACCTGGGACCACAACCGCAATACTTTGGCCAGCCTCAAACTTAAAATCAGGCTGACTAATTTGAAGCACCAACTGGCGTACTTCTTCCGCGTCGCTCTTGGGAGTGATAAGGTCACTGCTTAAAACTTTAGCTTGAAAAGTGTCAGTATTATCCAGGTTCATTTTCTAAAAAATCTCCATGTTTATCCGGTCCCTTAGGTTCTCATAACTCCACCCAAAGAGCAATCCGGTAGGACAGCCCTACTACTCAAGATCTTAAATTATAGCCACTTGGAACTATCATTCCCTCTCAACCCAAAGAAAACTGGTGTAGTTCTCCCTTAGATCCTGAAGCTCGTCTTCCACAACCTTAAGTCCGTAAATCTCGGCT
>JAAYZI010000100.1 GCA_012514925.1 Deltaproteobacteria bacterium
CCAGTGAATGAGTTCGTCTACCTTGGAAGCATTCAAGCTAATGATATTCACTGTGCCCTGCTGCCCAATACGATGCACACGGTCCACTGATTGCATCCAATGTTCGGCGTTCCAGGTTTTATCCAAGTAGACTGCCGTTTGAGCAGCGGTCAAAGTAATCCCAACCCCGCCCGCTGCAGGAACTGCCACTAAAACTTTGATGGATCCCGACCTTTGCGATTGAAAATCTGCGATTAACTCGCTGCGCTTTTCGGCCTTTACTTCACCGTAAAATCCCGCTGCGCCATAAGTCTTGTAACGCGCCACCAAGTCAGTGACATTTAGAATATAATTTGTCCACACCACAATCTTGCCCTCACGTTCGCCAACGATTTCACGCACGATCTCATCTAACTCAACAAACTTTGCAGGATCGCCTGACCACTCAGGGTTGATTAAACGTGGATTGGAGGCGACCTGCACTGCCCGCAAGTATTCCTCCAAAATACTGTCAATCTCTTTTATAAACTCATGGCCGTCCGTGGCGCTGATGCGCCGCAGCAGCCCACTACGCACTTCATCGTAAAGCTTTTTCTGGTCACCTTTTAGCTCCACATCCCTGATGCTAAATACCTTCTCCGGCAAATCAATCACGTCTTCCTTGCGCCGCCTCAACAACAGCTCATGCACGCGACTGATTGTTTCCTCAACCTGCTCCGGAATAAAGCGTTTTACCGCAAATTCGGACCATTTGTTGCCAAGCTCCGCAACTCTTTCCAACCAGTGGAAGTAATTCCGGCCAAAACGTCTGCCATCATCCAAAATCGAGATCTGCGCCCAAATATCCGAAAGGTCCTTGGGAGTCGGCGTGCCACTTAGCAGGACACGCCTAGGACAAACCGTTGCCACTTCACGTAGAGCCTGAAAACTTCGAGACTGGGGATTCTTCACACGCTGAGACTCATCTAGACAGAGCAGGGTTTTACGGTCCTTACACAATTTTTGCAGCTCGGGAAAAACGTACTCCAATCGAAACGTTTCATAATTTACAACCAACCCGCAAAGCGTCGCGATGCCAAAACGATTTAGCCGAGCCAATTCCCTTTGCCGCGGCGCTTTCTCTTCAGGCAACATCCCAAACCACTGCCCCGGTAACCACTGACCCGCCTCTCTTAACCAGCTACGCACCAAAGAGTTCGGACAAACCACGAGCAAAAACTCGACTTCTCCCCTGCTTTTTAACTCATCAAACGCCGCCAGCACCGAAAGGGTCTTGCCAAGACCCATATCGTCCCCTAAAAAAGCCCGCTTAGTTTCAAGCAACCACGAGACGGCTACGCGCTGATGCGGAAAAAGTTTTGCTTCCAACTCCAAATTCGTAAGCTGAGGGCGACTATCTCTTAAGCCTTGAAAATAAGCCCGGCGCTCCAATAAGAGCCGCCGCTCTTTTAGATCTGCAAGCAGCTCCGCAAAAGCGCGGCTCCGCGGCGGGGCGAGGGTCCTTAAGCTTTCAAACACATCCATCAGCTTAGAGTCTGGCCAGGCAAGAAACTCGCACTCCCAAAATTGAGGATGTTTAATGCACTTCGCCTGCTTTACTATTTTGCGAGGGAGCTGCGCCTTTAAAGTTGCATAGAAGTTGCGCTCAACCAATAAACCGCCGCTACCATCAGGCCCACAGCACCAACAAGCTGGAGGGCGATTAAGCGCTAACAACTCGTCGTCAAAGCCCTCCTCTTCAGCCTTAATAATTTTTGCAAGGGAATCGGCGGACCTGGCCTGTAACAGATCTTGAACCTCCGCCGTAAGCCACACTTTAGTGTCGCTCTTTTGGACCTGATAGAGCAGTTTAAGAAGCTGCTCCCAATCCATGGCCGAGGCCTTCGCTTTCTTTTCCGAAAAACTCTTGATATCGGGAAAGCAGATCCGCAGCTGTTGAGTCGTCCAAGCGTACAACTTAAAGCGCCTTCCGCCTTCATCCTCAGGCAAGCAATCGATATACGGAGTCAAGAACGTCTCAAGAAGCTCGTGTCCAGTAGGTTTCTTTTGCGCCTTTAAAATAGCGGCTCGCAAAGCAGCACTGCGCTTCAACTGAGATCCGGCTTTGGCTTCAACTCCAAATTTTACTTTTTTTGTTTTGAGAACCCTGAGGAAGTCAGCCAGTGCGGGTGTTGGAAAAAAATAGGCCCTCTCAGAACGGATATAATGCACCCCCTTTACTGCTTCCAACAACTTCTTATGTTTGGATCCGTACTTCAAATAGGCCAACAACCCTTGGCCGTACTTAGCCGCTCTAAAGACCAGCTCCAAATCCAAAAGATCTAAATCGCTTTCCGCTACCTCAAATGGGTCTGCTTGAACACGCTTTGCAGCCTCTTCCATCTGCAACTGCTGTTCCTTTACTTGCTCTAGTACAGCTTCACGGTCAAAATCGTAACGCATCACGCTCGGAGCAAATAGGGAAGATGCCGTAAGTTGCGGAAGCTGGGCTACAGATAACCGCCACTGCCG
>JAAYZI010000101.1 GCA_012514925.1 Deltaproteobacteria bacterium
CCTCATCAGGTACCTGAGTAATTCCACCCAGTTTTTCACCCCCCTCTAAGGTAACCGTAAAAACTTCCGGAATCTGGTAGGCGGTAGCCGCCCGGTGTTCGAACACGGCAATGGCCACCACAGCGCCAAGCAAATGCGCCACCAGGGAGATCAGAATCCCTGAGAGGTAGGACCACTTTTCCTTACTTTCTGCGGCTCTTACATCAACCACAAATTCACCTAAGCAGTAGGCTCCGTAATCAATCCAACTTTATCAATTCCAGCTCGCCTTACGCGCGCCATCACCGCCATCACCCGCCCATAGGACACACGACGATCCCCGCGGATAAAAACCCGCTTATCCTGACGCGTAGACAAAATAGCCTGCAAACGATCACCGATTTTTTCGACCTCGACTTCATTGCCTTCGCCGATAAAGACCGAGCCCTCGCTGTTGATAGACACCACGAGTTGCTCCCCTTCCCCCTCAATAGGCGCGATTGTTTCTTTAGGCAGTTCGAGATCCACACCCTGTTGCAGAATAGGAGCGGTAACCATAAAAATAACGAGCAGCACCAGCATCACATCCACAAGCGGAGTAACGTTAATTTGGGAGATGGCACCGCCTTCCCCGCTGGATTCATCAAAAGCCATGTCCAGAAACCTCCAACTTTGCTTGCTTAAGCTTACTTAAGAAAATGACGCCGCGCGATATTAAGAAACTCCGCAGAGAAGGTATCCATGCTGCGGGAGAGAATGCGAACCTGCTGCATAAAGTAATTGTAAAAAATAGCAGCCGGAATAGCCGCGGCAAGCCCGATAGCAGTGGCGATCAGAGCCTCTGAGATACCAGGGGCTACCGCCTGAATCGATGAACTCTTCACTTGGCTTAAGCCGATAAAGGCATTCATAATTCCCCACACCGTGCCAAACAGCCCTATAAATGGGGCAGCAGAAGCGGTCGTCGCTAGAAACGTCGTTCCCGTTTCAAGTCTGGTCATTTCCTCCATTTTGGCTTTCTTAAGCGCACGGTCGATGTTTTCCAGATGTCCGAAATCCCCGCCAACCTTCGTCGTGCCGTTTGAGGAGTTAAGCACAGCGGTAAGCTCAAGATGCCCTGCGTTATACACTTTCGCCATCGGGCTTGCCGTAAGGCGCTTTGCCGCTTCCTGAATCTGGGCCAGATTCTTGCTGCTCCAGAACACCCCCTCGAACTTACGACTTTCCTGCTTGGCCCGCCGGATCATCATGGACTTCGCCACCACGATCCCCCAGGTAACAACCGACATGATAAGCAAGATAATCAAGACACCCTGCACCACCGGACCACTGCCAAAGAGCAGATCCATGACCGTATGCTGCTTAACTGCGGGAGCTACAACATCCTGAGGGAGTCCCACAGGCACGGCCTCTTCAACAACGGCCACAACACGAACTATCAAATTTCCAAGGTTTACCATGACCCATCAATCCTAAACGAACATTCAAGAACGACAACATAGCCCCTGCGATCTGTTCCTAGATACCGAGAGAAATAACTGGGACTCAATGACGGACCGCGAAGCACCAAGAGAGAATCTCTTCTATATCATTTAAGCAAAATAAAGCAGCAGTTTCTTAGACGCACCAAAAATCTTTTCCATCGCCTCCGATTAGTTTCGCCATGACGCCGAAGTGTGTTAA
>JAAYZI010000102.1 GCA_012514925.1 Deltaproteobacteria bacterium
AAACGCACCTTCGCTACAGAAGCGTCCAGCTTCGCCATTAGCCTTGGGGATGTAAACGGCGATGGTATTTTGGATCTAGTGACCGCAGGAAATACCTCAAATCAGGGCCAGGCGAGTGTGCTGATTGGAAATGGGGATGGCACTTTTGGAGATAAACACACCTTCGCCACAGAAACGGGAGGTACTAGCAACGGCAGCTTCGCCGTTAGCCTTGGGGACGTAAACGGTGACGGTATATTGGACCTGGTAACTGCAGGAGATGTCAAAAACGGGTCCAACTATCAGGGCCAGGCTAGTGTGCTGATTGGAATGGGGGATGGCACCTTTGGGAATAAACGCACCTTCGCCACGGAGACGGGAAGCGGTAATTGCTATAGCCGTGCCGTTAGCCTTGAGGATGTAAACGGCGACGGCATTTTGGACATGGTGACTGCGGGAAGTGCCTCAAATCAGGGCCAGTCAAGTGTGCTAATTGGAAGAGGGGATGGCACCTTTGGGGATAAACGTACCTTCGCTACAGAGACGGGAAGTAATAGCTACAGCCGCGCCGCTAGCCTTGGGGATGTAAACGGTGACGGTATCTTGGACCTGGTAACCGCGGGACGGGCCAATCAAGGCCAGTCAAGTGTGTTAATTGGAAATGGGGATGGCACCTTTGGAGATAAACGCACCTTCGCTACGGAGACGGAACATACCAGCTTTGCCGTTACCCTTGGAGATGTAAACGGCGACGGCGTCTTGGACTTGGTGACGGCGGGAACAGCAAACTCTCAGGCCCGAGCAACTGTCCTCACAGCACTTACCAAAGACGGCGTCTCCCCCCTCCTTCCCTTCTCTCTCTCCACCATGGCGGATGCTCGCCAAGCGCTTCCAGTATTCCAGCAAAAGCTATCTCAACTAGGCGCGCAGCGAGGACAGATCGGTGCTTTTCAGTCGCGCCTAAGTGTGGCGGTAAACGTGCTCTCCTCATCTACTGAGAACATAGCCGCAGCCACCGGCCGCATCAGGGACGCAGATGTAGCAAAAGAATCAGCCAACCTCGTTCGTAACCAGATCTTGCAACAAGCTGGCGCAGCCGTCCTAGCGCAAGCGAATCAACAATCTGCTTTGGTGCTAAAGCTTCTTGGGGATACCCCAACGGTTAAGTCCCCACCGCCCAGACCCTGAGAAACCGACGATCAGCCCCCTGTCTTCGTGTGGACATTTATCCATATCAGCAAGGGCTCGAAAATACATAGTGGAATCCCGTACCAAAGTGGCAGGGCTTTTTAAGGCAAAGGTTGGAGAAGGTGCCCCCCTACTTTTGGGGGGAAAAAAGGAGCCCCCCTACTTTTGGGGAAAAAAAGGAGCCCCCCTACTTTTGGGGAAAGGTGCCCCCCTACTTTTGGGGAAGGTGCCCCCCTACTTTTGGGGAAGGAGCCCCCCTACTTTTGGGGAAATTTACCTGTTATTTCAAGGGGCCGGCTATGCCTTTACGGCGCTGACTCGAACGTGATACTAGGAGGGCATGCAAGAGGTAATCGCTTCAATTTTAAGAAATTCTGCGGCTAATAAAGCTGCGCTCGCCTCGGACCAGGGATTTTTAGAGAGCGTTGAGCGCGCCGCAAAGGAGCTAAAGGCGGCGGCGGCGCGGGGTGGTACGGTGTACCTTTGTGGCAACGGCGGCTCGGCCTGTGATGCTATGCATTTTTGCGAAGAGCTGGTGGCGCGTTTTAAGCGCGAGCGGCCGGGCATGCGCGCCGTGCACTTTATGGATCCGGGAGTGCTAACGTGCTGGGGCAACGACTACGATTTTGAATCCGTTTTCAAGAGATGCGTTGAAACCTTTTGCGGACCAGATGATGTTTTGGTGGTCTTTTCTACATCAGGCAATTCCAAAAATGTTTTGCAGGCCGTAGAGGCGGCCAAGAGCAAGCAATGTTTTAGCTTGGCGCTAACGGGACGCGATGGCGGCAAAGTTGCGACTATGGCTGACCTGTCCTTGATCGTGCCAGTCCAAGAAACAGAGCGCATTCAAGAGGTGCACATTACCTTGGTGCATATTATGTGCGAGCTTATGGAAACCTAAGAGAGGGCGCGATCAAGCCGCCTTCAAGCATCCGACTCGACTTACGACGAAACTTAAAACATCTGGGTTAGCATTATTCGTGAGTCATGCCGTAAACGCATCTTCTTTGGTTACGTCGATTACCTGCATACCAGCCTGGCGTGCGCCCTGAATTCCAGGCACGCCGTCTTCGAACACCAAACAAGCCTGAGGTGAAACCCCCAGGCGTCTAGCCGCTTCCAGGAAGATTTCAGGGGACGGCTTAGGCGCGACATCGTCATCTGCAGTGATGACCGCGTCAAAGACCCCCTGCAGGCCGATTGCTTCCAGTGTGAATTCGACGTTCTCCCGGGTTCCTCCGGATGCCACCGCCATCGGTAGCTTCCCGGCGTAGGCGCGCGCCAGCGCCACCACCGGTTCAATTGGGCGCACTATCACTGCTAGTTCGCGGAAGCGACCCTCTTTTTTTCTGCAAAAATGCAGCGGATCTAGTTTCCACCCAAACTCCTGGTTAAGCATTTTAACCAAGTCCGTAGATGGTATGCCTGAGCACAGTTCCAATTCGACTTGCGGACACTCCTTGCCGAAATGGGCGAGTGTCTCTTTCCAAGCTTGGTGGTGAACTTCCATGGTATCCGCCAAGGTGCCGTCGCAATCGAAGATTAGAGCCTTGATGCTGGAGTCAACCTTAAACATCGACAAGACGCCTCGGTTTAGCAGCCTCCAGTTCTGTGGAGATGCTTGCCATAAAATCCTCTAACGTCATGGCACCTAGGTCGCCGCCGCGGGCGCGGCTGCGCACTGAGACGGTGCCGTTTTGCATCTCTTTACCCCCTACGATAAAGGCGAATGGCACTTTTTCAAGTTCGGAAGAGCGGATCTTGGCTTGCATACGCTCGTTGCTGTCATCCACATCCGCACGGATATTGCGCGCCACCAGCTCGGCGCGCAGCTTATAGGCGTACTCCAGATGTGCGTCTGCGATGGGGATCAGGCGCACCTGCACCGGCGCAAGCCAGAGCGGAAAATCCCCCTTGTAATGTTCAATCAGCATGCCTACAAAGCGTTCAAAACTTCCACATAGGGCGCGATGCACCATGACTGGAGTGTGAGTTTGCCCGTCTGCTCCCGTGTATTCGATTCCAAACCGGCCCGGCAGATTAAAGTCGAACTGGATGGTGCTGAGCTGCCACTCGCGTTTCAGACCGTCGCAAACCTTAAGGTCGATTTTTGGGCCATAAAATGCTCCTCCCCCTTCGTCAATTTCAAATGGAAGGTTCTCGCGCCGCACCGCTTGTTCCAAGACAGCTTGCGCGCGCTCCCACTCTTCGGGCGTGCCGACGGATTTACCTTCCGGGCGGGTGGCCAGGTATGCCTTAAAGTCCACCAAGCCGAAAGAACGCAACACGTACAGCGAAAATTGCAGCGCCTTTAAAATCTCATCCCCAACCTGTTCAGGAGTGCAGAATATGTGCGCATCATCCTGAGTGAAGCAGCGCACGCGCGTAAGGCCCGAAACTACTCCACTGCGTTCGTAGCGGTATACCGTGCCGAACTCCGCAAACTTAATAGGCAGCTGGCGATACGATCTTAGCTGAGAGCGGTAAATGTGAATATGGAAGGGGCAGTTCATAGGTTTTAGAAAGTATTCGTCCCCCTCGATATCCATGGGTCGGTACATATTTTCACGGAAGAACTCCAAATGTCCGGAGGTCTCCCAGAGCTTGCCCTTACCGATGTGTGGAGTAATTACCCACTCATAGTCGTTTAACAGATGCGCTTCCTTGCTGAACTGCTCTGCCAAGTGGCGCAGCAGGGCGCCTTTAGGGTGCCACAGCGGCAGTCCAGGCCCAACCTCATCGCTAAAGCTAAAGAGGTCAAGCTGTTTTCCTAAAAGACGGTGGTCTCGTTGTTTGGCCTCTTCTAATCTGGAAAGATACTCTTCTAAATCCTGTTTGGTTTCCCAAACTGTACCGTAGATACGCTGAAGCATCTGGCGGTGTTCATCTCCACGCCAATAAGCACCGGAGGTGCGAAGGAGCTTGAATGCGTCTGGGCAGATCTCCTCGGTCGAAGCGACGTGCGGGCCACGGCAAAGGTCTACAAAATTGCCGTGCTGATAAACTGTAAGCTTTAGTGCTTCGGCGTCCTTGACCTTCTCGCCATATTCATCCCTTTCTCCGCTTAGCAAGTCTTCGATTAACTCGAGTTTATAGGGCTGGTCTGCAAAAATCCTACGGCCCTCTTCGGGGGTGACCTCACGGCACTCGAACTTAGTGGAAGTTTTCAGGAGATCCCTCATGCGCGCTTCAATCGCGCCTAAGTCTTCGTCAGTCAGGACACGCGTTAACTCAAAATCATAGTAGAAACCATCTTCAATAGGGGGACCAATGGCGATCTTCGCTTCTGGAAATATCTCTAAGAC
>JAAYZI010000103.1 GCA_012514925.1 Deltaproteobacteria bacterium
AACCGGTTGAACCTAAGATGCAAAGCCTAATTGGTAACCGGAGCGGTTCAAGTGTGCGATCTAATGGGGCTAACACGCCTAGCAGCTCCTTTTCGATAATTCGTAGAGACTATCCCTGCCACAGCAACCAACTGTAGAGAAGCGGAGCGGCCATTAGTACGGCGTCTGCGCGATCCAAAAGTCCGCCGTGCCCCGGAAGCCAGTCTCCACTGTCTTTTACGCCGTGGAGCCTCTTTAGGTAAGACTTAGACAGATCTCCAAGCTGAGCAGCCAAGACGATTGCGACGCTAAGCATCAACGCCGCCTCCCAACTGAGGCGCGCGGGCAACAACGCAGAAGTCAAAACACCGATAAGCACCCCCGCCAAAAGACCAGATAGAGTCCCAACCACGGTCTTGTTGGGAGAAATAGCAGGAGCCAACTTCGTGCGTCCATACTTACTACCTGCAAAATATGCGGCACTGTCATTGGAACAAACCACAAGTAAAAGCCAAAGCATGGCTCTAAAGCCCTGGTCACCAGCGCATATCGCAGTCAGCGCCCCACCTCCAAGCCCCACTAAAAATATGCCGCACCAAAACTCGCGCGCACTTTCTCCAGCCAAGGCCAACTCTTGCTTGGCGCTAGACACCATAAAGGCAAGACCCACTAGTCCTGACCCAAAGAACAAGAGTAAGAGCAGAGCCGCGCTTTTGTGCCCCTCTAACGGCGGCTCGCCCGACCCTTCAAGTGTATAGAACAGAAACTGGCCAAGCGCCGGTAAGGCCGCACATACAAAATAAACCACAGCCTTTATCTTGGCAGCCGGATCCGCCGCACAGATTCGCGCGAACTCAAAAGCGCACACTACTGTAGTGGCAAAGCCTAGAGCCATTAGTGCGAAACGACCGACTTCAGTTAAAGCCGCCGCCAAAAGAAACAGCGCTACCCCTCCTATCAGGAACGAAGCGGTTGTAATCCTACGTTTAAGTTCTGGTTCCATACAATCTGCCTTCCTTATAAATCACAGCTGTTCGCCTGTAAGTCCAAAGCGGCGTTCCCTACCAGCAAAATCAGTTAGACAACGCAGGTACTCTTCTTTGGAAAAATCGGGCCACAGCACAGGCGTTACCACCAACTCAGCATAAGCCAACTGCCACAACAGAAAATTAGAGATGCGGTTCTCTCCACTGGTGCGAATCAGTAGATCGACATCCGGCAGCTCCGGCTCATAAAGATAATTTCTAAAAAGTTCTTCATTAATGTTCTCCGGGGGCAGCTCACCCGCTTTTGCTTGCGCGGCGATGCGGCGCGCCGCCTGGGTAATTTCGGCTCTCCCACCGTACGAAAGCGCCAGGGTTAAATCCATGCCCTGCATGCTCGCGGTACGCTCAATCGCCCGCCTAAGCGCGGCTTGTACTTCCTCTGAGAGACGCCCAAGATCACCAATCGCGCGTAAGCGCACCTGATTCTTAAGCATCAGATCTATTTCACTGCCAAGATACTGCTCCAGCATTCGCATCAGCGCCTGCACCTCTTCCTCAGGCCGCCGCCAATTCTCAGATGAAAAAGTAAAAAGGGTTAGGTTACGGATGCCCAAACGCCGTGATTCTTCAACCACCATACGCACGGACTTCGCGCCCTGACGATGCCCTTCTACGCGCGGCATTAAACGCTTCTTGGCCCATCTGCCATTACCGTCCATAATGATTGCAACGTGCCGGGGCAGCGCCAAACCCGCGACATTAGGAGTCTCTGCGGAAGGCTTAGCCGACATCGTCACAACTACACTTCCATCATCTCTTTTTCTTTTAGAACCAACAAAGCGTCAACTTCTTTGCTGTATTGGTCGGTGACCTTTTGGATCTCCTCTTGACCGTGGCGTTGGTCGTCTTCGGATATTTCTTTATCCTTGACTTGCTTTTTTAGGACGTCAATCGCATCGCGACGGTGACTACGCAAACTTACCTTAGCCTCCTCCGCCATCTTATGCAGGGTTTTAACGAGTTCCTTTCGCCGTTCCTCGCTGAGGGCCGGAATATTGACGCGAATCAGAGTGCCTTCACGAGAAGGATTTAAACTCAACTCCGAGTTACGGATGGCTTTTTCAACACTTTCAGCAGCGCTGGGATCATAAACCTGAATTGTTAGGAGACGCGCTTCAGGCGCACTCACCAGCCCCAGCTGTTTAATAGGAGTACTGGAGCCGTAATAATCGACCATAAGACCCTCGAGCAGGGCTGGATTAGCACGCCCGGTGCGCATTCGCGCGGCCTCGCGTTTAAAATGCTCTATGGCGTTCTTACACTCTTGCTCTAGCTGCTCGAATTTACCTGACATAGCCCTGGCCCTCCATTTGCTGCAGTCACAAGGGTACCCAACTTTTCTCCGATCACAACCCGCTTTAAGTTACCGTGGACCCCAATATTAAAGACAACAATCGGCAAATTGTTATCCATACAGAGTGAAATAGCGGCGGCATCCATCACCTTTAGTTCCCGCTGCAAAACCTCCATGAAAGATAGATTGAAATGCTGCTTGGCATCAGTGTTGAGTTTGGGGTCTTTATCATAAATTCCATCAACTTTGGTGCCTTTGAGTAAAACCTCAGCGCCGATCTCCATGGCTCTTAAACTCGCGGCGGTATCGGTACTAAAATAAGGATTTCCGGTACCAGCCGCAAAAACCACCACCCTTCCTTTGTCAAGATGTCTCGTAGCGCGGCGGCGGATATACGGCTCTGCGATCTCACGCATCTCAATCGCAGACATTACCCTCGTATCGATACCACGCTGCTCTAGCACATCTTGCAGAGCCAGGGCATTAATTACCGTGCCTAACATGCCCATATAATCAGCGGAAGCCCGGTCCAAGCCTTGCGCCCCAGCCTGGACTCCTCTGAAAATGTTGCCTCCTCCGATTACAACTCCGATCTGCACTCCTAGCTCGTGCACTTCACCGATATCCTCCACCAGCTTGGAAATCGTGGCGGCGTCAATCCCGAAACGATTCCCTCCAGCCAGAATCTCACCGCTTAACTTAAGCATAATCCGGCGAAATTTGGGGGGCACAAACATAAGCTCTAATTCCCTTCTAACACTTCCGCGATATCTGAAACTAAATTCGCGTCTTTTTTCTCCAAACCCTCTCCCACTTCAAAACGCTGAAAGCGCCGCACCGTGATTTTCTCCCCAACTTTGGCGCTTAACTCTTCAACCACGTCTTTTACAGATTTCTTTTCGCTGTCGTCACGCACGTATTTTTGATGCAAAAGCACGTGCTCCTCATAAAACTTCTGGAGCTTACCAGGAATAATCTTGTCGGCCATGGCCTTCTGTTTCTCGTTAAGAGTCTCGAGAATAATCTCTTTCTCCTTCTCCAAAACTGCGGGTGGCACATCTGCCTCGCTCAGGTAGAGCGGATTCATGGCTGCCACCTGCATTGCCAACCCCTTAGCGACTTCTCTAAATTCAGCTCCCCGCGCTACAAAATCAGTCTCGCAGTTAAGCTCGAGCAGAACTGCCACCTGGTCTCCAGGATGCACATACGTGCCGATCACTCCCTCTGCAGCGACCTTACCGGCGCGCTTGCCGATGTCCTTAAGGCCCATTTTGCGCAACACCTCAATCGCTTTCTCCATATCCCCGCCGGCTTCCTTGATAGCTTTCTTGCAATCCATCATCCCGGCTCCGGTCTTATCACGTAACGCTTTTACCGTTGCCGCCGATATATCACTCATCGTTCATCCTCCCCTCGTTGTAATCAAATGCGTAACCAAATGCTCCAATTAAACGGCCTCTCCGGCTACGCTCCCGCCGATTGTTCCTTTTCGGGCTCACTCTTCTCCAGCTGAGCCGAAGCCTCGGCCTTGGCATTGCGGTATTCCTGCGACTTCTCTTGAGCCTTGACCCGCTGCGCCTCAATCTCAACCAACTTAGCCTGATAAATCATGCGTCCCTCGTTGACAGCGTCGCTCACCGCATTCAAGAAAAGCTTGATCGTGCGCACGGCGTCATCATTGGACGGGATTGGAAACGCTACCTCACTTGGATCAACATTCGTATCAACCAAAGCTACCAGCGGGATGCGCAACTTACGCGCCTCCGCCACCGCAATTCGTTCCTTCAGGATATCTACTGCGAAGATCACATCCGGGATCCGGTTCATGGAACGAATGCCGCGAAGGTTAACAGCCAACTTATCCAACTGCCTGGCGATATTCAGACGCTCTTTCTTGTTCAGCTTGATCTTGGAATCTTTATCTTCTGCGGACTTTAGCAGTTCTTCCAGCTTTCCCATGCGCACAATTGAATTGCGAATCGTCTCGAAGTTACTAAGCGTACCACCCAACCAGCGGTTATTCACGTAAAAAGACCCGCAGCGTTCCGCCGCCTCCTTTACCAACTCACGTGATTGGGTCTTGGTGCCAACAAACAACACAGTGCCACCGCGACTCGCTACATCCAAAACAAACTTACGCGCTCGTTCCCAAAGCTCAATCGTCGTGTCCAGATTTATTATGTGGATGCGATTGCGCTCACCGTAAATGTACGGCATCATTTTTGGGTTCCACTTCTCAGCCTTGTGGCCGAAGTGGGCACCGGCATCTAGCAAAGTACGAATTGTAATAGGCACGGGCACATAGGGCTCTACAGTGCTAACATCAGAAGTTGCTACGTTAGCGGCAGCGCCGACATCAGAAGTTTGAGGCACAGGCGTAGCCCGACCAGGATCCGATTCACTCATAGTATATCTCCGTCTTAGTTATTCCTCCCCGGGTGTCCGCACCAAAACGAAAGCCCCAATAAAAACAGGAGCCTCGACACTAAGACACACACCCAGGTGCGTTTTCACGGCCGGGGATATAGCACGCCTAAGCAAAGAAAGCAAAGATTTGAAATCAGACCAAAATCAGGCTGCAATCAGGGTCCTATCAAAGATTAGATCGACCTGCTTAAAGTGACGGGAAACGTCGAAAACACCCTCAATCTCAGCAGGCGGCATAACCGCCGTAACCTCCTTATCTGCCAGAAGGCGATCCTTTAGCCCCAGCCCCCCCTGCAGGGCCGCCAAGGCATGTTTCTGCACCACCGTATAGGCGTCCTCTCTTAGCATGCCTCGATCCGTTAGCTCCACCAGCACCGTCCCGGAAAAGATAATGCCCCGCGTAAGCTCAAGATTTTCCTTCATACGGTCTTCGTACACCACCAAGCCTCTTACTAACTTTGCAAACCGTGCCAGCATAAAATCAACCAAGATGCAGGCATCCGGCCCAATTATGCGCTCGACTGAACTGTGGCTTATATCGCGTTCATGCCAAAGCGCCACATTCTCGAAAGCAGAAAGCGCGTAACCTCGCAAAAGACGGGCCAGACCGCACAGGTTTTCGCTAAGAATTGGATTTCGCTTATGTGGCATGGCTGAAGAACCTTTCTGCCCCTTACTAAATTCCTCTTCAACTTCATGCACCTCGGTGCGTTGCAAGTGTCGAATTTCAACACAGAAACGCTCAATAGAGGCTCCTAGCTGGGCCAAGGCCGAAAAAAAACAAGCGTGCCGATCTCGCTGCACGATCTGAGTCGGTACGCTCTCAGGTTTTAACCCCAACCTGGTCATGACGTGCGCCTCGACTTGCGGCGAAACGGAAGCGTAGGTGCCAACTGCGCCGGCTAGCTTTCCAACCTTGACTCCTTCCAAAGCCGCTTCCACGCGCGCGCCTTGCCGTTTTAGCTCCGCATACCAACCGATTAGTTTTAGCCCAAAGGTGATCGGTTCGGCGTGAATCCCATGGCTGCGCCCTATGCAAGCCGTGTATTTGTACTGCAAGGCGCGCTCTTTTAAGAGCCCCAGGGTGGTTTCGATCCCTTCTAAGATCAGCGCCCCTGCCTGCTTAAACTGGACGGCTAGGGCAGTATCCAGTAGGTCACTGGAGGTCATGCCGCGATGAACGTAACGAGAGAGGGGGCCCACACTCTCAGCCACATTCGTAAGAAAGGCGATCACATCGTGCTTTACGCGCTCTTCAATCTCCAGAACGCGCTCCACATTAAAGCTCCCCTTCTCTTTCAGGGCCAGGTACGCTTCCCGCGGCACACTGCCTTGCTCCGACATTTTCTCAAGCGCCAAGGTTTCGATCTCAAGCCAGATCTTAAAGCGGTTTTCATCGCTCCAAATGCGGCTCATCTCGGGACGGCTATAACGCGCAAGCATGTCTGACTCCTTAACTTTTAAAGCTGCCTTGCTCTCTCCAGGTCACAGCGAAACCACTGCACACGGCGCCGGCGCAAGTTCAATTAGCTCACAAGCACACACCGCCGAAGCGCAATAAAAGCTTTGAAAAAGGCTTAAATCTAAGCGGCGCTGCACCGCTGCTAATGCGGTCTCTGGCGTATTGCTGTTTTCACTAATATGGCCGAGAACGACCTGTGTGAGTCCGTAAGAATTGAGTTCTGCCAGCAGCTCTGCCGCCTGGTCATTGCTTAAATGCCCGGCTGCAGACGCGATACGCTGTTTTAACTCCCAAGGATAAGCACAATCTCTTAGAAGCTGCGGATCATGGTTCGCTTCCAAAACAAGAGCGTGACAGCCACGCAGAGCTTGACGCACTAAGGTCGTGACTTTACCGATATCGGTGGCTTGTCCAAACCGCTGTCCGTCTGCTTCCACCACAAAACCAACTGGCTCGGCGGCGTCGTGCACAATGCTAAACGGCAAGATCTGCATCCCTGCCAGGGAGAAAGGATTACCGGTTTCAAAGACGCAAAGTTCGTAGACTCCGTCTAAGTAGGGCGCAGCGCCGCAGTTAGCATAAACCGGGACTTGGTGACGGCGACTAAAAACCGGCACGCCCTTGATGTGGTCGCTGTGTTCATGTGTTACACATATAGCGTCTATGGAATCGGCCTCTATTCCAAGCTCTCCGAGCCTAAGCGCAGCTTGCTTGGCGGAGAGCCCGCAATCAATTAAAATTCGCGCGCCCCCGCCCTCCACAAAGGTGCAGTTGGCCTTGCTTCCACTCGATATTACAGAAAAACGCATGTTTTTTCCTAACCCGGATATTTCATGAAAGTCTTACTACGAGAGCGGATTTAGGGGTAGGCTATAAACACGTAGTATCCGTTTGCATAAATATTACTTTCTCTGGAGAAAGTGAAATTAATTCCGCGTTACCGTCAGCCCTCACCAGAAAGGCTCTGCTAACCTGGGCTCTTATTAAACCTTGTCACATATACATATCTCGCGCGTAGCATACTAGTTTAATTTGCCAATCCTATGCGCGAGATATGTATATGCGACAAGGCCAATATTTAGGTCGTACCGGATTGAATGACCTTACGTTTTATATGCGACTTCCATATTACTTTCTCTGGAGAAAGTGAATTTAATTCCGCGTTACCGCCCAAGCTTAAAACAAAAATTGCATGATTAATTCCCCGCGTAAGCGGTTAGCCCTACTGTTTACATTAGCCCCTTTCCCCTCTAGTCTTAGGGTATTATGGACGGAAGGAATATCTGCATTGTCGGGGCTGGGGCGGTGGGTCTTATGTTGGCGGCTAAATTTCAGACTCATCACAATGTTTTTGTGCTCACCCGCCCTTATCGTCTCAAAGAGCTTCGCAGCTTTCCCGTCAAGATCTCCGGTGCGCAATCCATCGAAGTACCTCCCAGCACTCTACGCTTTATAGGGCCAGAGGAGCTAACTTCCCTACCCCACGACGCTTCTTTTTGGCTCTGTGTAAAAGCTTATGATCTGGAGGCCTCAATCCGGGAGCTACTTCCCTACTGGAGCACGACTAACACAGTGGTGGTCCTTTCAAACGGCCTGGGAGTGTTCTTCCAGGCAGCAACATTAATCGGAAAGACCTCACCGGTGGTTAGACTCTGCCCCGAATTTGGAGTACAGCGCTTAGAGCCAACGCACGTCCTACTATCAGGCGCTCTCAAAACCATGCTGGCCGGAGTCTCCCATCAAAAAGAGAACACCGCCCTAATCCGTGAGATCCTGACTAGCTGCAGCGTACTGGTTGAAGAAGAAAAAGATGTGGCCACCGCCGAATGGAAAAAGATCCAGATAAACCTTACGATCAACCCCATTTGCTCGATTCTAAACTGCGAAAACAACGCCATCGCAAACAATTCAAAATTAAGGGCCTTAGCTACAACTGTGCTAAGTGAGATAAACCAAGTGGCTAAAGCAGACGGCTTCGAACTTGGAGCAAATCCTGAGAAACGGATCATAGATAGCCTTGAAATTAACGGCTCTAATATCAATTCAACCCTTTGTGACTTGAGAGCTGGAAACAAGACCGAGATGGATTTCATGCTGGGACGATTTTTAAGACTTGCAGAGGACTACGACATTCCGGTCCCAGCCTGCCGGACCCTTTACGCTCTCTTTAAATTTCTGGAAGATCGCGCACTAAACCCTGCACCGGCTTGGGAAGTCGCAACCTAAAACACCCAATCCAAAACGGTATCCGGTGTCCATTCATATGAATATTAAGTTTAGGGATTACAATCTGTTATCATTGCAATTATAAGAAGAAACCTGGAATATCAAAAGAACGAAAGAGTACTTACTTCTAAGACAGTGTTTAAAAACCCATGAAGCAGTGTGAAGCCCTTGAAATCTTAAAATTAGGCCATAACGTTTTTTTAACCGGCGCTGCCGGGTCGGGGAAAACCTACCTTCTCAACAAATATATCCGCTACCTGCGTTCACTTGACGTCAAAGTAGCAGTCACCGCCTCAACAGGGATCGCCGCGACACATCTGGGCGGTCAAACCATCCATTCATGGAGTGGCATCGGCATTCGGGAAGAGCTTAATGAGAGTGACCTCGATAAGATCGGCAAAAACCACCGCGTTAAACGCAACTTCCGAAGTACCAAAGTGCTGGTGATCGACGAAATCTCGATGCTGCACGCCCGTCAGCTGGATATGGTCGACAAAGTTGCGCGCCACATGTTTGGAACGAATGAACCCTTTGGCGGACTACAAGTGGTACTATGCGGAGATTTTTTTCAACTACCGCCGGTCGCGCGCGGAGACACCCCCCGTCTCTTTGCGTATCAAGCCACAGCCTGGCAAAGAGGCGGATTTGAAATCTGCTACTTAACCGAGCAACATCGCCAAGGAGACGACCCTTTAGTACAAGTGCTAAATGACATTCGCAGCGGCAATGTGGGGGAACACACCAAAATTCCCCTAAGAACCCGCTACCGCAAACCTCCCCAATACAAGCGCACACCCAACCTGCGCCCCACCATGCTCTACTGCCGCAATGTTAATGTGGACAGCCTGAATCAACGTGAATTGAACCGACTTACCGGCGAAAGCCACAGCTTTCACATGACCTCTACCGGATTTTCCAAGCACATAGACCTCCTTAAAAAAAACTGCCTCGCTCCTGAAGAACTCGTGTTAAAACCCGATGCCCAGGTACTTTTTGTTAAGAACGCAACAGACGGAAGCTACGTAAATGGCACCCGTGGAGTCGTCCTTAAGTTTGAACCCGTCCAAGGCTGGCCGGTAGTAAGAACCACCACCGGCGAAGAGATCATAGTCACTCCACAAGAATGGTCGTTGGAGCAAGATGATGTGTCAATCGCCTCGATTTCTCAAGTTCCACTTAGACTCGCTTGGGCGATTACAGTCCACAAAAGTCAGGGGATGACACTGGACGCAGCTCAAGTCGATTTATCAGACGCCTTTGAAGCAGGCATGGGCTACGTCGCGCTATCACGGGTGAGAGCGCTAAATGGCCTGATGTTGATGGGATTAAACCCAACTGCCCTAGAGGTAGATCCAGAAGTTCTTAACTTAGACCTCTCCATGCAGAAACTATCCGAGGCATCCTGCCTGGAGCTTAATAAGCTAGGCCCAGAAAAAAAATCCTTGCTCCAAGAGCAAGTGCTTAAATATCGCTTTTCCGTATGGCTGCAAGAGGGCTCAAAAGAACCACAGACAAAGCGCAAGCCAAAAGCCAAACAAAAGGCAAAGCCGATTAAAGGGAAGCGAATTCCGGCCGAAGAACAGATCTTAAACCTAGCAGCCCAGCAGCTATCGCTGGAGCAGATCGCCGAGCAAAGACAGATCAAAATAGGAACCGTACTGGATCACCTAGAGCGCCTGAAGGGAAAGAAAAAACTCCCATCCATAGATCACCTGCGCGTGACGATACCAGAGCAAGAGTTTAATGAAATCTTAGCTGAGTTTAAACGTTCCGAGGATGGAAAGTTAACCCCGATTTATCAAAAATTCGCCGGTAAGTATGAATTTGAGACCCTTAGAATTGTAAGGTTGTTCTGCTAGCTATACCCCCCCCAAAAAAATCATATACCTTGTAATGTCAAAAGTAGTGGTGCTAGAAAGCAGATTATGACTGAAAAACTCCCAAACCCTTCGGATCTAAGCGCCTTACCGGCTTACCTGCAAACGGCTCTTTGTAAGATCGGATTGGAAGCTCTTGACATGGGCTTTGCATCACTTGTTGCTTGCGGTAGGGAGTGGGCAGAACGAGGCAGGCGAGGCGAAAAGCAGCGGGCCTTTGCTTATGATCCGAGTTTGTTGCGGATCGGCCCGGCCCATCACTCAAAAAAATCGAGGGTAATTGTAATTGATGTCGGCGGTACACATACCAAAGCGGCGCTAGCCGACTTAGACACAGACGGTAGTCGGAAGTGGCAGATGCTCTTCGACCAAAATACTCCAACGCTGGATCGCCCGGAGCTTAAGCTTCTCCCCATCGAACGATTCGCCACAGTTTTGGCGGAGAAGACCGCAAGCGCGCTGGACGCTGTAGACACGGTGGATGGCATAGGCTTTGTTTGGTCAAACATCCTTTTCAGCCAACGCCTAAACACAGAAGACTCGGGAGGAGTAGTGGGCGTAACAGGTGTGGCAAGCGGTATTGAAAGCGGCAAATTCTACCGCAAAGGGGAGTTCTTCGCAGAAGGATTGCAGGATGGCGTTGATATCGGGGCCATTTTTCTTAGTGCCATGCGAAATCAGGGTTTAAAACCCAGGGCTTTTATTATGGGGAACGACACAATTTTCACCCTCAAGGCCACCCCCGGAGCTGATGGCGGAATGGTGGCATCCACCGGCGCAAACGCTACTGCCGTGGATTCGCAAGGGTGGATCTACAATACCGAGATGGGAGGGCTCTTCCCTATTCCGGATAATCTGCTCTGCATGGGCGAGCGAATTTTATTGGAGGACCGCGGTAGTCAAGGCTCGATCAAGCTCGAAGATCTGATCGCGGGGCGCTGGCTCCCCCGCGTTTTTGAGGGGTATATCGTGGCGCTTTGGCGCGCCGGTATCGAGTCATTAAACCCCCTGGCACACCATCTCCTTGAGCACAGCTGCGCTGAGTCTCCTTTTTTTACGGGCAAAGACCTTGGAGTGCTGCTTGAGGAAGGGCGGCTGCAATGCAGCAAGGTTAACGACCCTAAATTTAACGACCTAGCGCCCCTCCTTAAACAGATCGCCCAGATAGTGGCGGCGCGTGCAGGCAAATTGGCTGGACTTATGGGGTACCTGTGTTTGCTGCAGCCCCTAGCCCGTAAGGAACAGGTGCTACTCTCATTAGATAGCACTCAAGCCCGCTACCTGCCTGGCTACTTCGAAGCCATGCAAGCATCGCTTAACGAACTGGCAGGCGGGGCAAAGCGCGCACAGATCTCCCTAAGGCAGCCCAAAGGCGCTATTGCGGTGCCTATGGAGGGCTTAGCTATCGCCCTTGGGGATGAACTACAGTAACAACGAAATTATCCAAACAGGAGATGATAAACCCGCTGTATCCGGTAAGTGTTCAGGTGTAGCGAAGTAACCGCTTACGCGGGGAATTGATCATGCAATTTTGTTTTCAGCCTAGGCGGTAACGCGGAATTAAATTCACTTTCTCTGGAGAAAGTAAATATGGCAGCCGC
>JAAYZI010000104.1 GCA_012514925.1 Deltaproteobacteria bacterium
AAGGATTTTGCGTTGGATCGTTTTCTCGCAATAATCGTCAGCCCCTAGATCCAGTAAGGAATACTCTCTTTCACCATCAGAAACCACGGTCAAAACTAGAACTGGGATCTGTTTATAAACCGGGTGCGCCTTAAGTCTGGTCGTCAGCTCGGAACCATCCATTCTCGGCATCATCAAGTCTGTCACGATTAAATCCGGTAAATCCTGCTCAAGCTTTGCCATCGCATCCATGCCATCACTAGCCGTAATGGTATCGTAGCCAGCTGAACGGTAAAGCAACTCCAAAATATTCTGTTGGTCGGGATCATCTTCTACGATAAGAAGCAGCGGCTTGACTCTGATTTTGCCGTCAGGCCCGACCGCAAAAAGCGGTTCATTTTCGGCGTGGTAGTTTTGGGCAGAAACACCGCTTTGGGTCGACGTGGAACGTTTTGTCACTTTGGTGGCATCAATCTCAAGACTCGCTTCAGGTGAATACACTGATTTGCCGTACGCCGCTTCTTTTTTTCTGAGTTCGGCCATAACTTTGAGGAAGGCCTGCGGCACTGTTCTGGTGAGATTGTAAAGGGTGGCATAAGTCGTTAAGCCACCAGTTACTTTCATGACGCCATCCTCTAGAAGGGATTTCAGCCCTAATGGATAGAGATGCCTCACCAAAGAGAGTTGCTCTTCGCCTGCAATCAGTTTTTCTCTTAGGACTACATCCATAACCAGCAGGCTTTGAACGCCGATGCTGCCGAAATAACCGCTCATATCACATTGAGCGCATCCCCTCCCAATCCGATATGAAATATCTTGGGGCGGACGAAGTTCAGGTGGCAGCACCTCCACCAACTTAGAATCGACTGCGGCTTCCCTTAGGCAGTGCGGACAGCAACGCCGCACGAAGCCCTGACAAATACTTCCGGCGATAACAACTTGATTGAAGTCATAGCCGAACTCTTTCAATTTCAGCAGAGCATCGAGCGCATCCCCGGCCTGCACCGTAACAATAAGAGGATTTCTAACCGAGGCCTCCAGAGCGAAATTTTTAATACCTGGGTCACTCAGTGATCCCAAATAAATCGCCTGAGAAATGGAGAGCATTGCGGAAGTGGACTTCTTTAGATTTTCCGCATCAGGGGCGGAGACAATAATCAAACCGCTGGTGGCACATGCCAGTTCGTAGCAGTTTTCCCGGAGGTACGATAAAAATCCTACCCTTTCAATAGCGATACTAATCGGTACTAATTCTATGCTGGAAAGCCGCAGAACCTGGGGTCCTCTGCTCTGACCGACCGTAATTACCACCTGCTTAGGAAGGCGGATCGCCGCCACAAATTTCTCAGGCAAGGCTGCCAAACTTGACGAGCCAGATGAAGTCTCCTCTGAAACAGACCAAGCGCGGTCAGCCAACCAGCGGTAAATAGGTTCATACCAAGAGGGCTTCAGTCTGATAGATTTAAGCTCGACCTCTTGATTTAGCACTAAAACCCTGAGGGTATCGCTTTCAAGGCGGAAAACAATACTGTCGCCCTGAAGGTGCTCTAGTTCTCCAAAGAGTTTGGTAAAAAACCGCGCTAAGCGCGCAGACTCTTCCACCCGCTGCGCCAACAGGGGCGTGTCTTTCGTCGATAGGTAAGTGGGAGTTGAACCAGTTTTTGACAATTTTACCCCTTTAATTAACTAGGCCAGCAGCAATAAACCGTTAGATGGGCTATCGGAAGAGCCCTTCCGTTACTTAACAAAGACATACACAATGCTCCACTCGCCGTTTGAAGAATTCAATACCCTGTTTTATTTAAGCGAGATAACCCACCCTTTGCGCAGACTGTAAAAACACTACGGTTTGAAATACTGTGGAGCCGTGAGGTGTTACTTCAAGTGATGAAATAGTGGGGGAGAGGAGGTTGATCTCTTTTTCGAAATTCCATCGGTGTTATATGTTGTGTTAC
>JAAYZI010000105.1 GCA_012514925.1 Deltaproteobacteria bacterium
AAGAGCATTAACGCTGGCAGTCAATTTTTTTGGCTAGACCGCGGTAAAGATAGCATTAATACTAAGGACACTCCGGAGCTTTTCAGTACAGGTTCAAAAGCCACCCAAGAACCGCCCCAACCATCTGAAACTGCAGAGGATATTACAGATGATACTCTGGAGGAGGATCAGTCTTAGAAGCCTCCAACTAAGCTCGCCTGCAGCGCCTCGCAATGCCGCTCAAATGTGCGAGGAGATAATCGCTTTGGGGCATTTTTTACGCGGCGCATTATCTTATAGTTGGGCTGAATTCTTAAGGTGCGCCGGCCTCCAACTGAGCTCTCAAATGCCACCGTGATGTAGCGTCTTCCAACTTTGGGAAGAACGCCATCCAGTGAGGCATGGCCGTCAAACATGCTGACTGGTACCACCCCCGGACACTTCCTATTGTTCAAAGAAGCTTTCAGGCTAAGTTCCCCAGTTCCGGATCCATGCAATCTTATGGCTAGCGGGCGTCCTGGCATGGCGCGACCCAATTCTTTCTGATTTCTTCCAATGCCCACGGCTTCTAAACGCGCCACACTCAGGTTCCCTTCATTAGGGTTGCAGGTTGGTGAGAACCGAACTGCTAACTTATCCCGAATGGCAGCGTCATTTGCCGCAAAGGTGACAACACTAGCATCACTCTGGCCCGCGAGTCCGATTGTGGCTTTCCGCTGCACAGCCTGCTCGAGGGTGGTGTTGGGGATGGAAATATGGGTCTCAATTGTGCCAGTTTTAAAGAGGCTAAGCCGTATTTCTACGTCGCCGTGTCCCTCATAGCCAAAAACCTTAGCCAGCCAGTATATAGTTACAGAAGATTTTGAAGCTGAGACCCGCACCCCATAGGGGTCTATGGTGGCGCTTAGGTCGGTATGCAGCGCCGCGATGGAATTTCCTGGCGCTCTGCTGTCATTTGCAAAGTCCATACGATTAGGGGCTGCCTGGGTGTAGACCACTCCGTTTGGTGAAATAAAGATCGCGGAGATCTGCTTCCCATGGAAGGGGAATAAAAAAGGCAGCATGTAGCGGTGATAATCCAGTTCGTCTGCCTGGAGCACGATCCTAGCCGTATCGGCGCTGTAGTCCGGATTAAACGCCACAGTCTCAGCCGTATACTTGCAGGGTTCAGGGATGACGGGCGGCACCGGTACAGGAACGGTTTGTTTTTTTAACATACGACCCAGATTTAGCTTTCGGCCGGTACGGACCTTTTGCTGTAGCGCATTTACCGGCACGCCGCTGTCATACAGGCGCCCAATCAGGGCGGCGTTGTCAAGCCTGGGTTCTGCTGCACTTAAGATCGCTAAAGCACCAGTCACGTGAGGCGCTGCCATCGAGGTCCCAGAGAGGCTCTGGTAAACACCGCCGGGAAAAGTGCTAAGGATTGAAACCCCCGGAGCGGCTAAGTCCACAGAGCTGGCCCCATAGTTTGAAAAATCCGCTAAGCGTTGGTTACGCCCCAAGGCCGCTACGGAGACGACATTGGGGAGGTCGTAACTAGAAGGGTACGCAGCGCTTTGGTCGTTATTATTCCCCTCATTTCCGGCCGCGGCTACAAAGATCACTCCAGCCTCATGGGCACGTTTAATAGCGTTGTACAGAGCCTGCGAGTACCCTCCCCCACCCCAAGAATTGTTACTTAGGCGCACATTTACGCCGCTCTCTTTCATTTTGGTAACATAATTTATGGCGTTAATCGCGTTAGCTAAGCTTCCGGAACCATCGGCGTTTAAGAATTTAGCGGCCATGATGCGCACTCGCCAGTTGATCCCGGTTACTCCGATGGCGTTATTTCCTGAGGCACCAATGGTTCCCGCCACATGGGTGCCGTGGCCGTTATCATCCATACAGTCTCTTGATCCTGAAAATGAAGCGCCATGGTAGTCGTCAATATAGCCGTTGTTGTCGTCGTCAATCCCGTTACCAGGAATCTCTCCGTGGTTAATCCACATATTGGCACGGAGATCAGGATGAGTGAAGTCAACGCCGGTATCAATTACGGCTACCACTACGTCTTCAGACCCCTGATTGATATCCCATGCTGTTGGAGCATCAATTCCCGTCTCGGCGCTTAGACCCCAGAGCATGTCCCAGTGGGTATCATTCGGAGTGGCCGTCGCGTGTAGCTCAAAGTTCGGAGAACAAGACTTAGCGCGACCACTGAGGATGATGCGTTCGCAGAAATCATCGGATGGGTCAAGCGGAACCGACTGCCGCCGATCCAGCGCCCCTAGAAGCCGCTGAGAGCTCACTGGCGCTACAACCTGAGCGGTCTCACCTAGCTGGTCCAGCACCACAAACTTATCTTCCGCCAAACCTCCGCTAAACGTTAAGGATCGCGCACTACCTGGCACATCGGCAGTTTCGATCACGTATTCACCCGGAAAAACTCGGATCTCGGACCTCGGCTGAGGCGCAGCCCAGCTGGCAAGAGGTACAAGGAAAAAACCGGTTATTAGAAGAAGATAAAAACGATTGGAGAACAAATTGTTAACGCCAGAACACAACCTACTGCAATACATCCTACCACTCCCCTGTGCCACACGATTACCGCCCCTTTCTTGGGACCGGTGACCGGATATCTCGCCAGGTTCCTACTACGCCGGGCCGTCTGCATGCATCAGAACCTACTCGCGGCGGAACTTGGTAAAATATCCAACCTAGAGAAGTGGGTCGTAGTTTTTTTCAAATTACATTACGTTTGGCGCCTAAATTTTATCCTGGCTCTTTGAATATGTTGCATTCCCCAACCTATTGAATTGGCAGGGGGAAATTGTGATAGGGCATGTCCGGGTGGCGTGAAAATACGTAAAAGCGCTTACTTCTGCCTGTGCCGGTACCTGAGTCTTGCCCGCCTACCGCTCTAACAGTGAGACTTCCAGGGTGCCATCGCGTAAAAAACGCGCAAGGTTTCTGGCATTTCTTTCTGCAAAATCAGGCTGAGCCTTAGAGCTAAGCGGAAGGCACTTAACCTGATAGCGCATGCCGCCCTTCTCGGGGGCACGCTTAATGCAGTAGCGATAGGCCGGATTACGCTGCGAGCCGGAGCAAATATGATTCTCCTTGTCACGCGAACCGGGGACAGCCTCTTCTTCAAGATAGAGAGAGAAAAAGGACTTTGCGCGCTGCCACACCGCAGAGTCATTTTGAAACTTTATCACGAATTCAAGGGGCGTGGCTTCAACCTCAGCCAGAGCCTGATCCTTTACCGAAACGCGCTCAATTTCCAAGGCTTTCGATGATGGGCCTGCACCCATGCTGCAGGAGCAAAAAACCGCCAAGGCACATAAGGCAAAGACCTTAAATATTAAGGATTGTGTCATTTTCATACCCATGAGCTCCCACAACTGCAAGTTCTACGTCTCGGATTAGGGTTATCAAACTTAAAACCGCTACCATTTTCGTCATCAAGAAAATCGATCACGGTGCCGCGCAAATAACCTCCGCTGATGGGGTCAATTAAAACTGAAAGCCCCTCAAACGTAATCACGGTATCGTCAGCACGCGGCGCCTTATCAAAATCGAGATTATACTGGTACCCCGAACACCCCCCTCCGCTAATCGACACGCGCAGAAAATCCCCCGCGCTACCATCCTTCACAATCGCATCCCTAGCCGCCCGCACGGCAGCTTCTGTCAAGGTTATCGGAGCGTCGTTTTCAGAAACTTTCACATCACGGTCCATAGCGGTTTACCATCAAAGTCCAGCCTACAGAGTAAAGCAGAAAGGTTAAAGCTTGCGCAAGTGTAGTTAGCTCCGTCCTGGAAATTCCCGATTCTGCAGGGTTTTTTGGGGAACCCTCTCCGTATCCCCCCAATTCCTCTTATGTTTTCGTGTCATTCTCCCGACTTACTCATCTATGGGGTTTGATCGCAGAGTCAATAACAAAACCGCAGTGTGCATGCTGGTTTGGTTTGCGCTCCTCTTCTTCGGATTCTTCGGAATTGGATCAGGAGCGGAATGGGCAGCAGCAGAGCAGAGAGCCAGCTACGACGCTTTAAAAAGGCAGGGGAATAATGCGTTTTCCTTGCGAGAGCTCCACTCCGTCCCTGTTACTTTGCCGAACGACACGCAGGTTATCTTAATAGCGCCTACAGCCTGGCGAGGGCTTAACCACACCCTGGCTGAATTGATAAAGAGCGAGCACGCGCATTTCAGCCATCTCCTGGGACCGATACCCCAATTTGACCTTACAGTGATGCTCATGGAAGAGGAGGCCTTCTTTAAACTCACGCGCGCGCCAAGATGGACTAATGCACTTTACTTCAAAGGACGCATTACTATCCCGCTTGCGGCCAAGGGAGAGCTTGATCAAACCAACCTTATGCGTGCCGTTAAACATGAATTTGCCCACGCGGTCATAAACGCATTTTCGAGAGGTCGCTGCCCGGGATGGCTAGATGAGGGGCTGGCGCAATGGGCGGAGGGTCCAGAGAATCCGGCTCTACGCCCCGCACTGGCGCAGTGGCTGAAATCTCGTGGCCCTGTGCCGCTTAATCTGTTGCAGGGAGGATTCACCAAGCTGGATTTGGCAATGGTACCCGCCGCATACGCGCAGTCGTTATTTATTACTAAATTGATTATCAGATCTTTCGGCTTTAAAGTTATAAGCAAATACCTTGAAGAACTTCGTAGAGAAGCAGATCAATCAATCGCATTCAAAAAAAGCTTCGGCTTCAACGAGCAACACTTCGAAAGAATGGCAGGGTTGGCGTTATCTGACTGGCGGTAACTGTTAACTGTTCACACGAACATTACTTTCTCCAGAGAAAGTAAATTTATATAAAACGTAAGGTCATCCAATCTGGTACGACCTAATATTGGCCTTGTCGCATATACTTATCTCGCGCAAGGGATTGGCAAATTAAACTAGTGCGCTACGCGCGAGACATGTATATGTGACAAGGTTTAATAAAAGCCCAGGTTAGCAAAGCCCTTCTGGCGAAGGCTGACGGTAGCGCGGAATTAATTTCACTTTCTCCAGAGAAAGTAAATTTATAT
>JAAYZI010000013.1 GCA_012514925.1 Deltaproteobacteria bacterium
GAAGATGAGCTGCAGTCAGGGCTACATGCGGCTTTCCAAAACCAAACCATCATCCCTGTGTTTTGCGCCGCTGCCCAACAAAACATCGGCACTAAACGCATTATGGATTTTATTGCTACTTACGGATCCTCCCCGCTTGATCGCCCCAAACTTACGGCGGTAGACGGAGACGGTAAAGAAGCTGGCGAGATCTCTCTTGATGACCCCAATCCGACACTTTATGTTTTCAAAACCGTTAGTGAAGCGCATCTTGGTGATCTATCCTTCTTCCGCGTCATCTCTGGAAAAGTTTCAGCTGGTATGGATCTGTACAATATCACCCGCCGCAAAAATGAAAGAATCGGTCAGCTCCTTCTATTTAACGGCAAGAACCGCACCAGTGTAGACGAACTAAGCGCAGGAGATATCGGTACAACAGTTAAACTCAAAGACACCCATAGCGGCGATACTTTAGGAGATAGCAAGTCAGAACTGATTGTGCCACCGTGTCACTTTCCAACGCCTAGCCTGCACTTTGCGATTAAACCTAAGTCCAAAAGCGATGAGGATAAAATCGGCGTGGGCTTGGCCACACTGCACGGAGAGGACCCTGCCTTCGAATACTGGGTAGACCGCGATGTAAAACAAACCATGATTGCCGGCCAGGGGGAACTCCACCTGCAGATCGCGGTTGAAAAACTGAAGCGCCGCTTTAATGTCGAAGTTGACATTGAGGCGCCTCGCATCCCTTACCGTGAAACTGTGCGTGGTAAAGGAGACAGCAAGTACCGTCACAAAAAGCAAACCGGAGGAGCAGGACAGTTTGCTGAGGTCTGGCTTACCGTTGAAGCTTTGCCGAGGGGATCGGGAGTCGAATTCACCCAGACCTTAGTTGGGCAGAATGTTGATCGCACCTTTGTACCTTCAGTGGAAAAAGGCGTAATGGCTATGTGTGAAAGCGGCGTAATCGTAGGGTGCCGGGTGGTTGATGTTAAAGCCACTTTTTATGACGGCAAACAACATCCAGTCGATTCCAAAGATATAGCTTTCCAGATCGCCGGGCGTGGCGCATTTAAAGAGGCTTTTTTGGCGGCAAAACCCTGCCTCCTGGAACCGATTTACAATATCACCGTGAAAGTCCCAGAGGAGTACATGGGCGCGGTAATGGGGGACGTCTCCGGCAGGCGCGGTAAGATTTTAGGCATGGATGCCGAGGGTAAATTTCAGATCGTAAAGGCTCAGGTGCCGGAAGCCGATCTGTATCAGTATGCCACAACCTTAAGATCCATAACCGGCGGGCGCGGCATCTATAAGCGTGAATTTAGCCACTACGCCGAGATGCCTAAAGAGCTTGAGGCTAAGGTGATCGCCGCCGCTAAAGAAGATAGAGAAGAAAAGGAAGAGTAGTAACGGAAAGCAGTTCTTGTATCCGATAACTGCTTACGCGTGGAATTGATCACGCAATTTTGTTTTCTGCCTGGGTGGTAAAATTTCACTTCGGCGCGGAGTAAAATTCACGTGAACGGTTACCAGTTCTTTTTAGGACTGCCTCGCCGTCTTTACAATTGCCTCCGTTACGTAGTCTAGGTTCTTGGTATTAAGCGCTGCTACACAAATGCGTCCACTGCTTAAGGCGTAAATTCCAAAATCTTTCTCCAAGCGCTCTACCTGCGCGGGGGTAAGTCCTGAATAGGAGAACATTCCCGTCTGTCCGGCTATATGCCCGAAGCGATCTCCTAACCCAGCCTGAGATAATTTTTCCACCAAAAGCGCACGCATCTGATTAATGCGCGCGCGCATAGCCGCAAGCTCACCTTCCCAGCGGGATCGCAGCTCCTTATCGCCTAACACTAAATTGACTATAGCGGCGCCGTCCACGGGAGGGTTCGAGTTGTTAGTGCGCACGTCCGTCTTGATCTGGCTTAAAACGCGCTTGGCCTGTTCCTCATCCGCCGCCGCTACCGTGAGCGCCCCAGTGCGCCGCCGATAAAGCGAAAAGTTCTTTGAAAACGAGCTCGCCACTAAAAAACAAAGGCCTGCCTCTGCAAAAAGGCGCACGGCGAAGGCATCCTCCTCTAGTCCGCGCCCAAAACCCTGATAGGCAAAATCCAAAAAAGCAATCAAGCGCCGCTCTTTGAAAAGCTCAATTAGCTGCTGCCACTGCCGCGCATGCGGGTCCAGTCCAGTTGGATTGTGGCAAGCAGTGTGCAGTAAAACTACGCTGCCTTCCGGCATGGATTCCAGTGCAGATAACATCCCCGCAAAATTCAATCCGCCTGAATGTGCCTCATAATAAGGGTAGGTCCCTACTTCAAAACCCGCCCTCTCAAAGATGGGGCGATGATTATCCCAGCTGGGATCGCTTAGAAACAACTTGGCTTGTGGATAGTGCCTTCTTAGAAAATCGGCCCCATAACGCAAAGCGCTGGTGCCTCCAACTGATTGAATCGTTACGGCACGCCGCTCCTCCAGGATTTGCGCATCCCCTCCAAAGAGAAGTTTTTGGACCTGCTGATTATAACCAGGCAGGCCATCAATCGGCAGATAACCGGCTTGGTAATCATCAGTCAGCAAACGCTGCCGAGCTTCGCGCACTACTTCCAATAAGGGCGTCTCACCCTTCTCGTTCTGGTAAACACCCACACTGAGATCAACCTTACGCGGATTAGCGTCTGCCAAAAACTTCTGTCTAATTCCAAGAATAGGGTCTGCGGGAGCAGCTGTAATTGCGGCAAACTGAAAGCTCATGGACGCCTCTCTAAGTCAGAAGTCATCCACTTTTATTCGATTTCACTTAAGGCCGCAAGCATTCCAAGATAGGCACGCGCTTGCTTAAGTGATCGTAGGGGTGCTCCCCATCTAAAACGCCGGCAATGTGCTGAAAGAGCGCCACATATTGTGGTACCCGGTTCTCCCAGTCATGCTCGCAGCGCGCAGCGCGATTTATCAGCTTACGCCGGTACTTCTCATCCCGTGTGGAATCGATGGCCCAACAAATCGTATCTCGTAACGCCGTAGTGGTGTAATCGTTAAAGAGAAAGCTGTTGCCCTTGCCCGAAGGATCATCAACATGACACAGCGTCGCCGATAGCCCACCCACATTTCTGGCAATTACCAAAGAACCGCAGGAGAGAGCCTCCAACTGGGTCAGACCTCCTGGCTCAAAGCGCGAGGGCATCAGATAAAAATCACTGGCCGTAAAAATTTCTAGGGCGTACTCATGCGGTATGAAATTATAGATACCAGCAACACGCCCGCGATGCTTCCAGCAAAGATACTCCACCAGGCCGCGGAACTGGCGCGAGAGGCTATCCACCTGCGGACCAGCCACAACAAACTGTACCTGCGGATAACGCAGCAAAATAGACTCCATCACGCTCACGCCATCACCAGCCGCAAACCCAGTCAGAAGCTGCAAACCTTTCTGCTCGGCCAGACGCCCCACAAAGGAGATCAAAATCCGCTGGGGATCTTGATCCAAACCCAGATCCCGCTGTAGCACTGCCTTAGTAGCACTCTTATAGGTCGGCAGTTGGGAGACAAAGGTATTCACACAGCCATTCGGTGCCGGCGGCTGCGGCAAATC
>JAAYZI010000106.1 GCA_012514925.1 Deltaproteobacteria bacterium
AAGCGTTCATGTATGGAATTGATCATGCAATTTTGTTTTCAGCCTGGGCGATAAAATCTCACTTTCTCCAGAGAAAGTAACATTCATGATAATCGCACTGGTAACGCATTGTAATCACCTAATTTAATATTCATGTGAATGGATACCGGATACAAGGGCTCTTCCGCTTGCCCTTAGTTTCTAGATCTATACTGCCGCAAAGCAGTTGTTCTAGAATCCAGTCCTATGAGTAAGCCCACCTCAAAAGCTGAAGGAATTTCTGTTGCCTGGCCGAAGTCTGTGACTGAGCTTCACGTGCATCTAGGCGGGTCTGTGCCGCTTTACCGATTATGGGAGACTGGAATTGATCGGGGTGTACGCGGCCTTGGCGACGGGTATGAGGACTTTCTTGAGCTTTTATGTATTAAAAGTGATCGCGTAAAAGATCTAGATTCTTATCTAGAGGCTTATGACCGCATCGAACTCATCCAGTCTGGACCAAGCGCTGTGCGTGAGAGTGTCATCATCGCGGCTCATCGCGCCTACCGCACCGGGGGAATGCTGCAAGTCGGACCAGGCGGCGAAGGTGCCGCCTCGGCGCCTCTGTTTAATATTCGCCGCTTGGAACTGCGCCTAAATCCGATGAAGCGTACTGGGGCCGTATTTTTAAAGGGTAAGCATGCCGGCCTGTATGATGTCGACCGCATAATTAAAGCCGCTTGTGAGGCAGTCGAAGACGTTGAACTTGGATTTAAAGGCAACATGCAGATTGGATTAATCTTCTGCTTTGGGCGGGACATGACCTTTGAAGCCAACAAAACTTTGGCAAAAAAAATCAGCTTTTGGAGAACACAAACAGATAAAATCATAGGCCTGGACTTGGCTGGACCCGAATCAGTCAATCCCCTCTCATCACCCCGGCGACTTAATGAAATGAAGTTGGTCTATGATTTGGCCGGACCAGGGCTAGGCCGCACCGTGCATACCGGCGAAACCCTTTATACCGATATAAATACTTTCATCAATACAATCGAAGTGCTGAAGCCACAACGAGTGGGTCACCCCATCGCTGCTTTCCGTGAATATTGGTACAAAGATGATGATCGCGGCCTCAAAATATTGCAGGAACGAAAGATCGTTTGTGAACTCTGCGTAAAATCCAATCTGCTAACAGGCGCGGTAAAAAACTTAGACGAGTACAAAAGAATCATTGCCACCCTGGAAGAATTTGAAATTCCGTACACCTTCTCTACGGATGCGCCATCTCTTCAAGGCACGAGTTTAGCAGAAGAGCTTATGATGCTGCTTAATCACAAAGCCGCCTCGCCCCAGCAAATTCTTGCTGCTCTGCAAACGGCAGAACGTAGCAGCTTTTTGCCTAAATCGAACGCTGACCGCATATGAAAACGGCGGTGTCTCTTTAAGAGAAACACCGCCGTTTTACTCACCGGAACCGACGCTACTACTGCATCGGGACCTCGTCAACGCGAACTTCCACGCGACGATTAACTGCGCGCGCCCAATCCTCTTGCTCCGGCAGGATCGGCTTGGATTTACCAAATGTCACAGTGGAGACACTTTCCGCAGGCACGCCAAGTGCAATCAGTTCTTGACGAAGAGCTTCGGCACGATCCATCCCAAGCCTCTCGTTATATGAATCCGACCCCTTATAGTCAGCGTGCCCTTCCAACACAACCCGCACACCTGGTGACTTCTGCAACAGCTGCGCGATCTGATGAGCTCGCCCGCGCCCCAGGTCATTAAGACGGCGCACATCAAAGTCAAAATTAACATCCGGGAAGTATACATGCCGCTCCCCTTCGCTTACTACTCTCCCCGTGCCATCCACTCCGTAATTAAAAGGAGCAATCGAACGACAATCCGGGATGCTGCTATCGGCTGAGAAACACTCGGGCTGACGGAAATCAAACGGCTCTCGGTATCCCATCACACTCCTGGTCTCCTCAGTCGAAGAGGCAAAATAACTTAAAGGCCGAAAAACAAGCTCTCTTGCCACCCATCCAATTGGGTGGACCGCGTACGCCAGCACGCGCAACGGATGTGACTCACTATCACGGTAGCGCGGCGCAGTATGATAAGTCGCCAAACCGTTGTCGTATGGCAAACGATCCTGCGCTCCAACCAGCGCCGGAACAAAAACCAAAACTAACGAAAAAATCAGTACCCTTCCCTTGCTCATCTGCCTATCCTATCAAAGCGTTTACCCACCCCTCCGGCCCAAAGTCCGTAGGGGCTCTAAAACCCTACAACCTCTGTACACCACAACACTTCTTTGTACACCACAATATCTAATTTGCCCATGCATAATCCGTCAAGCAGGCAATATTATGATTCGAGAAGAGCGAGAATGGAAACATCTAATTGCTAAAAAAGTCACGTCCAAAATAGAGTGCAAAAGCCACTAATATTAAACCCGAAGGAATAATAGAACACCGCTTTAATTAACCTTACTAAAACATTGTTTACTATCCGTTATTTTATGATCCTGCTCGACTCCACCAAGCATCTATATAGCCAGAATTTATCATCGTACGGATCCGGTCCTTTGGAGGGAGTTTTATGGGGCGAAGCATCGAGAGATTTAAATACGTTGACCAGGCGGTACTCTCCGCACTTATATTGGGCTTTGCTGCACTCGGCACTGATATTTTTTCGCGCTGGCTCTTCCCAGATGGACACTCATCAATTGGTGCCCTGTTCCTCTTTTGGGCCGCCGCTTCTTTAGCACCCTTTCCGACTTTAGTGGCAGCGGGAGTGGGGGTCATCCCGGAAGTTTTTTGGCATGGCGATTATCAAAATGCGTTGCGGCTGATGGTACTGTGTTGCGCCATCAGCTACGTCGCTACGCGCAAGCCGCGCATTCCTATTTTTGCCACTACCTTGGTAATGTGGTTTTCGGTGTTCATCCCGGTTCTATTCATCCTAAGCCGAACCGGTATCTCAAACGAGCCCTTCTCTCCAGTAGACTTAGGCGCCTCTGCCTTAGAGGAGATGATGCTCGCTATGATCGTCGGCGTTTTGCTGCTTAACAATTCAATCTGGAGTAGTATCCGCCACCAACCACGGCACGTAAGTATTCCTGATCTTTTAATGCACGTCGTGCCATTAACTGTCACCGTAGTTTTGTTCTTGGCTCTCTCTAGAAACCATGCTTCCGGAACGTTGATAAACTTTGGCTTGACTCCAGAAAATTTCGGGAGTTCGCTCGCCCTGGTGGTGGTGTCGGTCTGCGCGACAACGTTGCTAAGCTGGCACATGGGGAAACTTTTCGAGCAAAATATGCAACACTTTCTCTCTCACTCCCTCATGCAAAGCAACGCCCCCAGAAGCTTTTCTGGACTCTCAAGCTACTATTGGCGCCGCCACAGTGTCACCAGCCTACCCCGTTACGCGCTACTAGGAGACACGGAAAACGCCCCACAACCAACCCGCGAGAACAAAAACGCGCGCTTCGGCCCAGAGCAAGGGATCTGCGCTGTAAACAAAAACAAAACTATCGCTTTTCTAAACAGACAGTTCCGGGATATCGCCGACATTAGAGACAACGATCCTTTGGGGAAGCCCTTGGATTCAGTTAGCATGCATCCGCAAATCAAGGAGTGCTTAAACACATTGGTTGAACGCACCCTCTCTAAGGGTCCCAAAACAGTTGAACTCAAACTCAATCACCTCCCAAGCAAACTGCGCTTTATAGAAGTTTGCTCCAAGTTAGCCGGTACCGAACATGACTCAACTTTAGATGCAGAAAGCGGGGCTGTGATCCTATGCGCGCGAGACATAACCGAACGGCGGGCAGTTGAATACCACCTGCTGAAAGGGCAACGTCTAAGCTCCCTCAGCAATTTGGTCAGGGGCATTTCTCATTCATTTAATAACGCCATGGCTAGCATCATCGGCCAAGCCAGCGCGGCGCGTTACTCTTTTGACGAAGTTAAGGTTAAACAATCGCTGGAGCAGATTGTTTCCTCAGCGCATAAGGCAGGCATGCTGGTACGACAGATCCTCGATTTTGCCGACGCCGGGCCCTCCCAAAGCAAACAAGGGGATGTCAGTGCGCTGGTACAAGAGCACCTAAATTTGCTCAAAAAAATTGTCGGGGAAAAAATAGAGATCCACTATGATCCGCCGGAACAGCCACTACTGGCCGTATTTGAACGTAACTTACTCCTGCAAGTCATCACGAATGTAATTATCAATTCAAGGGAAGCCATCGGCGATGCTAGTGGCACCATTTCAATCACTCTAAAGACCGAAGAGATCGATGAGGCCGTAGCCGACCTTATGCTCGGCGCAAGACCAGGCGACTTTGTCAGATTGGCAATAACCGACAACGGAAGCGGCATGAATTCGGAGGTGCTGGCGCGCGCGTTTGAACCGTTATTCACCACTAAAACAAGTTCTGGCAATCCAGGCTTAGGCTTGTCGGTAGTTTTTGGAATAGTCAGATCAATGGATGGATTTCTCTCTCTTGAAAGCCATGTCGGCAAAGGCACCACGGTCTCGATTTACTTGCCTCTGACTCAAGACCTACATCAGCAGGATCCGGCCGAACCCACATCTACAAAAAATGCGGTTCACCCGAAGGGTTTGACCCCAACGGCTAAAGGCACGCATGAGCGGATTCTTGTCGTTGAAGATGATCAGAACGTACGCGAAGTGGTAGCAGCCATGCTAACGACTTTGGGATATCAAGTTTCAAGCTGCAGCAATGGTCAAGAAGCTCTGCAGGCTTGCTCCCAATCTCGTTTTGACTTGGTTCTGACCGACATGATCATGCCCAAAATGAACGGATTGGAATTGATCAAAGAATTACGCAGTAAGGCCAACACTCCAAAAGCACTGATTATGACGGCGTACGGTGTTACCCAAGAGTCCCTTAAGGGGGAAACGAAACTGATCGCCAAGCCGTTTGATATCGACTCCCTTGCGCAAACCGTGCGAGAGTTGTTAGATGAAACAGGGAAAGTGGTTTTGCAGTGAATGGGCGGGTATCCACATCGTTAGTTTCACGCAACATGGCCATTAGAGTTCTACTGGTTGATGACGATCCGGTAATTAGAGTTCTGTTGCAGGACTACCTGGCAGCTTTGCAATATCAGGTCCAAGTTGCTGAAAGCGGCATCGGCTGT
>JAAYZI010000005.1 GCA_012514925.1 Deltaproteobacteria bacterium
AAACTAGTGTGCTACGTGCGAGATATGTATATGTGACAAGGTTTAATAAAAGCCCAGGTTAGCAGAGCCTTTCTGGTGATGGCTCTTTAAGTCAGGGTTTTTGATCTAGTAGTGTTACGTAACCGCTTACGCGGGGAATTGGTCATGCAATTTTGTTTTCAGCCTGAGCAGTAAAATTTCACCTCGGCGCGGAGTTAATTTCACTTTCTCCAGAGAAAGTAACATTCACGTAAGCGGTTACCGTGAACGGATATCAGATACAAAACATCATCCGTTTCAAAGCCTTACTAAAATTGATTTTCTAGCCCTCAAGGCCTTCGTGGAATACGCCGACCTTATTCCCTGATGCCAAGAGGCGTCACATCCAAGAGTCGGGGAGGGGTGTGTGTGATGGATGAACTGCTTGTAAGCAAAGATGCTCAGGTCTCACTTGTCAGATTTATAGCCAAAATTGGTTTAATCGATTCAAAATCCGGGGAGTTTGATTACTCCTGCACGGATGAGTGTCCGATTCTCCACTACTCAAAACGCGGCTGTTTTGACGAATGGGAAGCGATTAATCGGGTCGCCGAAAGTTTAGATCTTAAGCGCTACAAGGTCTCCCAGAGTAACTATGAGCGTTTCGCCGCGCTGCTCGAAGACCCGGCCGTATCCAAGATTGATCTGGCCACCTGGATAGCGATGCGCGCTGCGCCGGCGGAGATCGAACCAAACCTGATCATCATAATGATGGCCAATCCTTTTGATCAGAATTCCAGGCGCATGCTTGAATTTAATTTAGGCCGAACTGTACAAGGCGCGATTGGCAGTGAACGAGAAATTATAGCTTTACTTAGCAAGAAGCGGCGGTCTGGAGATCTTTACGAACTCGACAAGATCCTGAGTGATAGTGCGGAAGATCCTCTTCAGTCTGCCTCTGAGGAACCTCTCCATAATCAGGAATCCTGTTTGATTAACTCCGATCTGGAAGCCGCGCCGGTTGTGCGTCTGGCTAACAAAATTCTTGCGGATGCAGTCAATCTAGGCGCTAGTGACCTGCACATTGCTCCTGAAAAAGAGGGGTTGGCGGTGCGAGTGCGGGTGGACGGTATCATGCGAAAACTCTTCACCGTGCCGAACACCGTCAAAAATGCGGTTGTATCGCGCATAAAGTTGCTTGGGGGCATGGACATTTCGGAAAAGCGTAAACCGCAAGATGGGCGTTTACGTATTAAAACCTCAGCGGGAGTTAAAGATTTGCGCCTCTCTACGGTTCCCACTCTATATGGTGAGAATCTAGTGGCTCGTATCTTGTCTACCGAGGTCAGTGCGATTTCATTTGAGTCTTTGGGCATGCCCGCAGATATGGTCGAGCATTTCGAGCGTGTGCTTTCAGGCTCCTCGCGAGTTGTGCTTGTAAGCGGTCCTACCGGTTCCGGCAAAACATCGACCTTATATTCTGCGTTGCTTTATTTAGCGGATGGCAAGCGTAATATCGTGACTGTCGAGGACCCGATTGAGTATCGCATTCGGGGCATAACTCAAATTCAGGTTAATAAGCGCATCGGTATGGATTTTGCTTCGGGCCTTAAGTCGATTCTGCGGCAAGATCCGGATGTGATTATGGTGGGCGAGGTGCGTGACGATGAAACTGCGGAAATCGCAATGCAGGCGGCCCAGACTGGACACCTGGTACTCTCCACGATTCATACAAACTCGGCCCCGGCGGCGGTGACTCGTCTCGTGGATTTAAACGTTCCCCATTTTTTAATCGCATCGTCGCTTGGAAGCATTATTGCTCAGCGTCTGGTGCGGATGCTCTGCCCGCACTGTGCTACGGCACCCAGCTCTCAAGCCTTGGAGCGTTATGAGGCTCTGGGTTTGGACACTGAGTTGATAAAGGAAGCGCAAGGTTGCGATCTTTGTTGTCAGAGTGGTTTTAAGGGGCGTACCGCCATTTATAGTTTCTTGGAGATTTGCGAGGAGGTGCGAGCCGCTATCCGGGAGAACCGGGGCGAGGCCGAAATTGCCGAGCGGGCGCGCGCGGCAGGATACCGTACTCTTGAGGAATATGCCCGCATTTTGCTGTGTAACGGCACAACATCCTTAGACGAGGTCGAGCGGGTGCTGGGTCCATTGTCTGCTGTGGAAGTTTCCCACAATGGTGAACAAGTTTTGTCTGCACCCTGTCCACAGCAGACTGCGCCCGCATCCGACTCTAAGAAGAAAACTCTCAGTAAGCCCAAAGTGCTTTTGGTGGAGGATGATGATGACGTGCGCTTTATCTTAACGGCGCTTCTTGAAAAGGAAATGTTTGAAGTGCGAGAGGCGCGTGACGGAGTTGAAGCCTTGGAGGCGGTTTATCAAGAGTTTCCCGACCTGATCTTATGTGACTTAATGATGCCCCGTATGGATGGCTTAGAGTTATTGGAGCGCCTTAAAAGAGATGCGCGCACCGCTAAAATACCAATGCTCATGCTGACTGCCGCCGATTCGGAGGAAAATGAATTAGAACTTCTAAACCGTGGTGCCGATGATTTTGTAAGTAAGGCGGCACGGGCCGATCTAGTTGTGGCACGAGTTCACCGCTTGCTCTCCCGTCTGGCATCTTAAGAAGCGGCCAGTAAGAAAGTAACCATTCACACGAATATTACTTTCTCTGGAGAAAGTGAATATGGCAGCCGCTACCCACTTCATGTGTACTCTACCCCTTTATATATAAAGGGACGTCCCTCATCCACCTATACTAGTCAGTATTTAATCACGCGTAACCGTTCACGTACGGAATCGATTACACAAACAATGTTAGATTTCTTCATATAAAACGTAAGGTCATCCAATTTGGTACGACCTAATGTTGGCCTTGCCGCATATCCATATCTCGCGCAAAGGGTTGGCAAATTAAACTAGTAGGCTACGTGCGAGATATGTATATGTGACAAGGTTTAATTAAAGCCCAGGTTAGCAGAGCCTGGCTTTTCTGGTGATGGCTCTTTAAGT
>JAAYZI010000107.1 GCA_012514925.1 Deltaproteobacteria bacterium
CGGCGGCTATCCTACCCGCATCAGCAAATACCTGGGTACGGCGGATACGATTGGCTACCAGACTTATCCAATTCCATCTGAGCCTCTAAGCACGTTGACCTCTGCGTACCTGAACCCTATTATCAACGACTTCGCCGCAACCGGGCAGCCGCTCATTTCCAACCTGCAAACTTTCGGCTGGTACGGCACCTACCGTTTTCCAACCCCCACTGAAACCCGTAACATGACCTACCAAGCCCTGGCCGCCGGCGTGCAAGGAATTCTTTATTATACTTACTTTGACGGTGATACGGACCTAAGCAATCAGCCCGCCCTCTGGAGCGAATTACAATTAATAGGCGCTGAACTGACCGCTCTGGAGCCATACCTTGTAAGCGGAACACACCAACGCTTAAACACCGACGTGTCTGAACTGTACGCCGCCAAATGGAGAGTCGGATCCAAACTTGTGGTGGTGGTAATCAACGCCAGCTCTACCAGCAATAAAACTCTGGCGCTGACATTAAACGACAACCTAAGCGGTACGCGACGAAACCTCTTCGCATATCGTAGCAACCTACTCTCGCTATCCGGCAAAACTCTTTCCGGCACGCTGCCGCCTGAGAGCGTACAGGTCTATGAGCTTGGACTGTTATAAAAACAGCGACCACGCCCAGCCCACGAGTCAGGAGCGTCATCGGGATAAAACGGTTTCAACTACCTCGCAGATCTGATCCTGCTCGGCCTCACTAAGCTGGGAGCCCGAGGGCAGACAAAGACCGCGCGCGAACAACCCTTCCGCCGTACCATTTACAAAGGCCGGACAGTTTTTAAAAACAGGTTGCAAATGCAACGGTTTCCATAACGGCCGGGACTCAATATTTTGCTGCTCTAAAGCTGCCATAACTTCGGCCCAGCCCACATTTCCGGTCTGAACGGGATCCAACAACATCGTACTCAACCAAAAATTGCTAAAATATTCGCGGCTTGGTTCCTTTAAAAAACTCACTCCCGGAAGTTTTCCTAAACGCTGCTGATAACGAACGGCAATCTCACGTCGGCGTTTGATAAAAGTATCAAGCTGCTCCAACTGCCCGCACCCCACCGCCGCTGCGAGATTGCTCATACGGTAATTGTATCCTATTGCGGAGTGCTGATAGTACGGGGCCGGGTCCCGAGCCTGAGTGGCCAAATGGCGCGCCCTCGCTATTAAATCCGCATCGTCTGAGATCAGCGCACCTCCACCGCTGGTGGTAATAATCTTATTGCCGTTAAAGGACAGAATCCCCATCCGGCCGAAGGTTCCGGCGCGACGGCCTTCAAAGGCACTTCCCAGCGCCTCTGCCGCGTCTTCAATCAGCGCAATTTCATAACGGCTACAAAGATCCGAGATCTCCTTAATGCGACATGGCATGCCATAGAGATGCACGGCGACCACAGCCTTAAGCTTGCGGCCCGCCCGCTGCCGCTCCTGAATCGCCTCTTCGAATAGCTGCGGATCGATATTCCAAGTATCCGTTTCAGAATCAATAAATACTGGCAAGGCGCCCTGATACACAACCGGATTAGCGCTGGCTGCAAAGGTAAAACTGGAAACTGCAACCTCGTCTCCAGGCCCAACCCCCAACAACATCAAGGCTAAATGAATCGCCGCGCTGCCGGAAGACAAGACCGCCACATTTTGAGAACCGGTATACTCTGCCAGGGCCTGCTCGAAGGCACCAAGGTCCGGTCCTGCCGGGGCTATCCAATTACTGTCAAAAGCCCGCTTAAGAAGAGCAAATTCACGGCCTGCCATACAGGGCGGTGAAAGATATATGCGTTTCTTTTCCACAAATCTAAATTTTACGTAATTAAGCGCACAATCGCAACAATCGCGCCTGCACGGCAGGCTCATCCTACCCGGTTGTAACTCCTAAGTTCGCTAAGATCTTTTTTCTGTGAACACGCCACCAACCCATCTGGATCGGCGTACCCAACCGCCATAAAAAGGATCGCCCGTTCATAAGCCGGAAGTTTGATCAATGTTTCAAGCTTAGAATCAAGGCGGTCAATCTCAGGCCAATTAAGAGGACAGGAGGCTAAGCCCACACTCTCAAGCGCCAACATAAAAAGCATAGCCGAGAGGCAACCATCTACATAGATGCTATGACGATCACGCTCATAAAAATAAGCGGAAAGGTCGCCGGTCAACACGCAAATCATCGGAATATTATCGGCAAATCCTGCTGTTCCAAGAGGCATCGCAGCCAACTCTCTAAGCAACTCAGGTTGATCGTAGAAACGATAGTGCACCGGCTGGCGATTGCATGAACTTGGCGCAAGAGCGGCGATTTTAAGAGCCTCGTCCAGCAAAGCATGCGGCACCGGTTTTTGCAAAAAAACGCGCACTGATTTGCGCCGCTTTGCCAGAGCCAGCAGATCCTCCGTACTTACCGGAGATTCGCCCGTGCCGCGTAAATAAGGCACGCGCTGACCTACTGTCTGTTCGTCGACAATTCCAAAAAACTTACGGCGAGCGCGTTCAATGATGGGGTTACTTGCAACCGAAGCAAAATAAAGTTTCAGAATATCTCCGGCCCATTTAAATTCCTCTCGATCACAAACTGCCGCGCCACTGCGTAGGCAATTTTCATAATAGGTGACGGTTTCCCCGATGTACTCCAATGCAAAAATGGGTTTGCGTTTCGGCATCACCAACCCTTTTTCCAAACGATGCGCGTTGCGGCGCAACAGAAAAAAAGATGCATCGTTTCTAATCAGCTCCATGTGGCGCTTTAGTCCGGATACCACAGCACGCTGTTCCCTGCGAAAAGATGGCGAACAAAGTCCGTAATAAATGGACGAAAACCAACTTGAGAGCGAGATCACCTTAAGCACGGCATGCTTAAGGGGGATGTAAACCGCTTTGATTTTGATTAACCAGCTCGCGCTTAATTTCATAGTTCGGAAGTTGCCTTAAAAAAACAAGACCATGGCTCGCAAAAAACTAGCGCCAACGCGCTAAGATAGCAAGTCAGGCTGCGAACTCCCCCCGAACCGAATTTCTCATGCCCTTTTATTTAGGTACTTCGACCAGATATGGCACGCACGCACGAATTGTTGTGAAGTGGCACAGATTTCAAGTATATTACCCTGGATATGATGAGTTCAGGTCTAAGTAAAAAAGAAGCACAGCCACGTACATCGGGACTGGATTTGGCGCACTCCAGCTTACCGGACCGTAGCGACTTTACGGCGGTTTCTTCCGCTGCCCGCACGAATGGAGCGCCCTCACTTCTTGAAAGCATGAGGGCCGGCGCACTTTTCTTAATGCCATTCTCTTTAATCGCTTCACTCGGCTGCAATGCAGACTCCTCCCCAAAAATCCCTCTCACAGTAACACAAACGGCCTTAGAGGTGGCAGACCGGAAAGCCTTGACTGAGGATGCAGCCTGGACTGTGCAAAATTCAGTGGTACACGTAAGCGGGCAGCCGTTCTTTCCACTGGGCGTTTACTGGGTTTCACACGACGTGTCGCCCGAGACTAAAGCCAGGCGTCTAAACGACCTTGAGAAGATCAGCCAGGCCGGATTTAATATGATTCATACTCCCGTTGACCGAAATGATCGTGAGTTTTTGGATAAATGCGCCAGCCTTGGAATTTATGTGGCAGTAGAATTTAATGATGATCCATTAGAGGTAGTGGCGCAGTTCAAAAGCCATCCCGCCGTCGCAATCTGGAGCATTTTTGACGATGTAGACGCGCCGGCCAAAAATGGAGGAGAGCGACACTCTCCACAGAAAGTGAAGGAGACGCACTTCCAATTTAAAACGGCCGATCCGTTGGCTTTAACGTATATCAGCGCGGGATACCCACAGCGCTTTAGCGCATACACCAATTGCTCCGATCTGATGGCTTTTCAGACTTATCCCATTCCGTCAGAACCGTTAAGCTCTGTCACCAGCAGTTATTCAAACGTCGCGGCCTCCCATAACCAGGGTTTTGTCGCCAATCTACAGACTTTTGGGTGGCACGGAATTTATCGCCCACCCACGGGGGGCGAGCTACGAAACATGACCTATCAGGCTCTTCTAACTGGAGTGAAAGGCGTTCTTTATTACACTTTCTTCGACGAAGTTACGGATCTAGGACAAAACCACGAGTTGTTAGCCGCTGCAACTCAGATCGCAAAGGAAGTGCGGGCGCTGGAGCCCTTCTTACTTAACGGAGAACGACGCACTCTGCCGATCACTCAGCCTGAGGTTTTTGCCACGCAGTGGATTTTGGGCCACCGGCTCTTGGTTATCGCGGTAAATGCCAGCACCGCTCCGGCGGACATTGAAATTAGCTTGCCCGAGAAAGATGTCACCGCGGTTAAACCCCCGCTTGGAGATGCGGCCGTAATGACACTGCAAGCCAATAAGCTCAGCGGCAGGATTTCTGCTGGAGGAGTGGCGGTGTGCGAATTCAAACTGCCTTGATTGACTGCAAGGCAAGCTAGAGAGGTGGCATGGTTAAGTTTAATGAGGTGCGGGATAGGTTTTACGCAAGGTTAAAGACCTGCGCGGCCGAATCGCGCGTATTTAACGAAGCCGGGGATCTTGTCGGACAGAGCTTAGCTGGCACTATCTTAAAACCGCTACTACAGATATGCGCACATTTGTTCTTCATCACCGTAGCGGCGGTGGCGGTTGATTTTATACTGACACGCTTACTCCACATGGGCGCTTGCGCAGCGGAATGCTTCGCGCGGCCGGCTTACATAAAGCCGCTGGATCCCGCAACAGTATGCTGCCCCTGGGATTTAAGTGTCATAGCTAGGGCAATAGCAGGAGCGATAATACTGGCAGTGGGGAGTTACTCAAGCACGCGCATCGTGCATACGCACAAGTTCCAAAATTCGGCAATTCTCACAACGGGGATGATACTGGTAGTAGTGTTGGGATTGAGGTACCTGTCTTTTCCCTGGTGGTTCGGGGCACTACTTGTGGTGGGAGTATTTTTTTCGATGTTTGCGGGTTATCGGCTGGCTCTTAGAAATAAAAAAAGAACCCTGTTGTATCCGTTTACATGAATATTACTTTCTCCGGAGAAAGTGAAATGAACTCCGCGTTACCGGATACCGTATCGAGGTTACTCTTCTTCTTCTACAAGCGCAAACGGAGTCGTTCCCAAGGATTGCACCGCGCACTCTGCGGCTTGCATGGCCGGACTCATGTCTTTAATAGCACAGGTTTGGGTTACATTATGTCTTCGCAGTCTTGGTTTTAAGCGTCTAACGCAACCTTGCCTGCTCTCGCAGCAATTAATATCTGAAGGATCGCAGTCGGACTTGCATCCGCATTCGGGATCTTCCGGGTCGGGTTCGTAACATGTGCCATTGTCACAAGCAGGGCTGCTATCAACGCATTGATCCATAAGCGGGCACCAGATGCCGCCGCTAGCCAAAGACATCTGAGCAAATACGCGGTTTACACGGCGGAAAATGCCGCGATATTGTATACCATCGCATTCATCACCAGCTATCTTATCTGTCCACCTAGTTAAATGCTCAAAGGCTCCTTTGTTAGCTAAGTCTTCGTTGTATATCCCCCCATCTGATTGCGTTATGCATTCATCCGGCGGAGTACTCGGTCTAAACCCAGGTTCGCCATCTACCAACTCGCTTATATCTGGGTTTCGGACCCAAGCCTCCGCTAGGTCAATAAGCCTCCCATTACCATTCTCTCGCACATTCTTAAAATTCGGCTCTACATGGGCACCGCGTATAAGGGACGTAAGCGTGATGTTTGAGCGCTGTAGCCTCTGTAGGATAGAGCCCTCCGCGCCAGGGGGTGACCCCAGTAGCTGCTCCTCAGCCTTCTTGTAGGTATTATAATCGCCACTACAACGATACTCGTTCCCCTCCACCCCCTCCTTACGAGCGCAATTCATAACGCCGTCAGAAGCCAGTATAATAACGCGATGCGCCTCCTCTGGACAAAGCACCGGATTGCTTAGCTGGGTAATGGCTAAATCAAGGGCACCGACAATGTTAGTATTACCTACACCGGCAACCGGAAGCCAACCGCGTTTTATAAAATTATCCTCGCCGTCTGTCCGATTTTTTAGATTGGTAAGATTAACCAATGAGGAAAAATCTCTGCTAAGCCCTTTTGGTGGACCATCTGGCGCGACATCCATCTGGCTGCGAAAAACAATCAATGCGGCCCGATCTTCGCCAGATGCTTCACGTAGCAGCATGCGCAAAGCAAGGTTAAAAGAGAAATAATATGTGCCAAGGGGTTCCGCACCATAGAAAAAAGGCTCATTTCTTTCATCAATTCGATTATCAACAAGTAAATCGCCAAAGGGGGTCCCAGTAAAGGCACCATAATCACTTCTGTAATGGTTATAGCGATTCGTATCATTGCCGCGATTCTGCCGAGTTAACAAATCACAAAACGCTACCTTATCGAGTCGATTACTACATTCGTCGGTGTCCAGTGGGATTTGAGAACAGAGATAAGGATTATTTTCGTATACTTTAACCTCGTCGTCATACCTAATGGCAAAAAACCCGTATTTTCCGGATTCTGGCCCTCCGTCTTGATTAATCAAGCCATTATCATCCGTGTTGAAACTCTGATAGTGCGTCTCCTGCGTGGTAGACATTGAAACATCCAGAAGTAATGCCAAGCACCGCGGTACAATTGAAGCAGTAGCTGTCGCAGTAATCTGAAAGGCATTCCTTCCAAGAACTCTGGCTATGGGGACGATAAGTTTGTTATCACTCTGGGTCTTTCCATCTATCTTAACTGCATTAATAACCGGAAATATATTGGTTGGACCGCTATCTAACGCATGAAAACAGGGGTACTCCCCCTTACACGGATCCGAATTCTCCGGTCTTTCTCTAAGCCACATTCCAACCGAGAGAGAACCCCCCGGACCCGGGCCGGCCCCTTCTCTTCTGCAAAGCCCTCCCAAGAAGCCTAACTGTTCCTTCACTCCGGGAAGCTTATTTAGCCCTATTATTTCATTTGCTCGCTCAACTGCTACTGTGCATCTACTATTATGGTCTCCCGACTCGCGGGTATAAGCCTCCAGTGCCCCTAAAGCAGCTAGATTAAGCGCATTCTGTAAGCGCGTCTTATCGGTGGAGATAAACCCAAGCCCCACCACCAGCGCCACAAAACCAAGCAGCACAAACACAAAAAGAGCTACCAGTGTAAGATAAATACCACTTCGGCGGCAGCGGGAATTACGTATTAACATTTCACCTCGTAGATAATAACCGCAACAAAAACAAAAGCATTAGATTGCACTAAGAATCGTCATTCTTACACCAATAACAACTTGCACAACAGCCGACACAATACCCCGCAGCTCTTTTATTTCTCGTGCAGCTCGCTGTGCACTTACACCCCGTCGTCGTAGTCACGGTACTCGTCGGAGTCGTAGTCGTCGAAGTCCTGGTCGTAGTAGTCCTAGTCGTGGTCGTCGTAGTCCTGGTCGTAGTGGTCTTAGTCGTAGTAGTCCTAGTCGTGGTCGTCGGAGTCCTGGTCGTAGTGGTCCTAGTCGTAGTAGTCCTAGTCGTAGTCGTCGGAGCCGTGGTCGTAGTAGTCGGAGCCGTAGTCGTCGGAGTCGTCGTAGTAGTAGTCGGAGCCGTAGTCGTCGGAGTCGTCGTCGTAGTAGTCGGAACCGTGGTCGTCGAAGTCCTAGTCGTAGTAGTCCTAGTCGTAGTGGTCCTAGTCGTAGTCGTCGGAGCCGTAGTCGTCGGAGTCGTCGTAGTAGTAGTCGGAACCGTGGTCGTCGAAGTCCTAGTCGTAGTAGTCCTAGTCGTAGTCGTCGGAGCCGTGGTCGTCGGAGCCGTGGTCGTCGTCGTGGTCGTCGTAGTCGTCGGAGCCGTGGTCGTCGTAGTCGTGGTGGTCGTGATCGTCGTGGTCGTCGGAGTCGTAGTCGTCGAAACCGTAGTGGTGGTTACAGTAGGAGCCGTCGTAGTCGTAGTGGTAGTCGTAGTAACAAAACTAATCGGCGCTGCCGCCTGCCCGGACTGGGGCGACATCCTAAATGCCGTGGCGCGAGGGCGCATGACTAAATTCGGAATAAAAGGAGTTATCGGCCTAAAGCGCACCTCAATCAAAACCATGACGGGATGCTCATGCATCACATTCGCCCAGCGCTCTCCGTCCTTCGGCCAACCCTGACCCACGCCGTTTCCAGAAGAGCGGGTCGGATGCTGCACCACCGTCCCCTCTTCCAACCCAGAAATCCTAGCAACCGCCTCGCCCGGACGAAGAAACGCCACGTCTTCTACGAACTCCGTCAATCCATTACACTGAGGACCCGTGACCTCCGGGTATTGCGCTTTGGCATGGTGCCGGAAATTTACCCGCTCCACCCAATGCCCCGAACCAGCCGGACCCGACACCATATTTGCAAAACGCAGCGCCTTGTTAAGGATTAAACGGCTCCTGGCCAAATAGAGTGCGCAAGGATCGTTCGTCATGCCAGGAGTACAGCTCGTGCATGTCGTACCCACCTCAACTGCCAGCTTGGAGGCATAATCAGCCGCAGTGTGCGCAGCGTAGCTAAGAACTAAATAAGTGAAGAAATAACGCGCGATATCGATAAGAAAAATTACGACAAAAACAAAGAGCGGAAGGGTAAGCGCCGCCTCGACATAGGAAGCCCCACGCTTTGCACCAGAGTTATTATGCATACGCGTTGCGCCTTTTAACGCACTCCTTTTAAACACCTTTCGACCACACCCTCCTGCCTAAAACACCCCAAGCTTCCGTCGCAAACCCATCGTAGTCTAAGATTGGACCAACCAAACAGTTCTGCAAAAAGTGCAAAAAGGGGTAACCTAATCCCCTGCAATAAACGTACTACCCCGCCCCCATCCGGAACCAGGTGAAGTCATTACCCAAGTGGACACTACCGTTTAGCTTACTCTCCTTCCTCTCACCCGAAAAGTAGTAGTTTTTACTTAAAGGTAACCATCCACGCATGGAATTGATTACACAAAATCCACAAACACTAGAGACTAGGTAAAAATAACTCAGAAGTTCAATTAGTTGTAACCATTCGCATGAATATTACTTTCTCCGGAGAAAGTAAATTTTACCGCCCAGGCTGAAAACAAAGTGGCATGATCAATCAATTCCACGCGTGAACGCTTAGCGGATATAATTATTTTCCAGAAGCAAATGCTCCTCATCTACAGATTATCTTACTAGATGGGATGGTGGTTTGGATTTTTGAAGTTGTTTTAGGAGCTTATGGCTATGCCACTTACCCCAAATCAAAAGAAAAATCGCGAAAAAGGCTCTGTTTTTGTTGAACTTTCCTTCGTTGTCCCATTTTTAGTCCTGATGTTAGCCGGCCTTTACGAACTTGGCCGCTACTTCTCGCAAGTTTCGTGGCTATCGCAAACTGCCTACCAGGTAGCGCTCGTGGGAGGACTATATACGCCAAGCGCCACCACCGACCTGCGCATGCAGACCCGGTATGAATTTTTGCGAGATCGAATCTACAGCCCCCTCAAATTAGATTTGAATCCGCTGCAAAACGAGACTAACCTCGACAGAACAAACGTCCGCGCCACCATCACAGGCACCTTTAAATTTAAATGGCTTCCCACCTTCTTCACAAGACTGCCACTAAGGATCTCAGTAGAAGGGCCGATCCTAGCTCAAAGTACAAACGATATCGGAGACACCACTAGATTCTGCAACTGGAATCCCACAACAAACCAGCCAGAATGTTAATCTTATCAGTACCATTTTTAAGCGTCTGAAATTACTAGTATAAACGGCTATTCCCCGTATATCCGTAACCGCTTACGCGTGGAATTGACCATGCAATTTTGTTTTCAGCCTAAGCGGTAAAATTTCACTTTCTCCAGAGAGAGTAATATTCATGTAAATACGTATATCCTTGTAAATTCAAGCGGTTAAAAATGGTACTGATAAGATTAATTCCGGTTTCCGAAGAGCGCACTGCCGACTCGCACCAGGGTGGCGCCTTCTTCAATTGCGACTTCAAAGTCGGATGACATGCCCATACTGAGCTGAACTCTGCCTTCGCAGAAACTTGTTAGCTGCCTGCCCAACTCAGCTAACCGCCGGTAGTCCATTCGCGCCCCGTCTGGATCCTGGTAAAGACGGGTAATCGTCATTAGTCCACACAACCTTAAACTCGTGCAGCTATCCTTCACATACTCAGCCAAAGCCCCTGCCCCTTCCAACGCCACGCCATGCTTTCCGGCGTCTGCTGATACATTTACCTGTAAAAAAACCTCTTGGACCTTTCCGATCTGAGCCGCCGCCGCGTTAACCGCACGCGCCAGCTCCCGGCTATCAACCGTCTCGACCACGTCAAAAAGCTCGACGGCGGCCTTGGCTTTATTCCGCTGCAGCCCTCCAATGAAATGAACCCGAAAATCGGGGCGTAGACCGCCGCGCTTACGCCTAAACTCCTGCACATAACTCTCTCCAAACACTACCAGCGCCCCTCTTTCCGCCACGAAATCTCGCAAACAATTCATTTTAGCGGCGGACTGCCCCTTTGATACCGCCACTAACTGTACCTCCCCCGGATCACGCCCTGCACGGCGCGCCGCTTCGCTGATGCGATCTATAATTTGGATATAACTTTGGATAACAGCGCTGTCATCCATGACCGATTTACTCGCTTCGGAAAAATCCAAGATCTCTTAACAACCCCATTAATTTTGCCAGATCCAACCCCACCACATTCGTATAAGAACCATACACATCGGATATAAGCGCCGAGCCCCTGCCCTGAATGGCATACGCACCGGCCTTACCCAGCGGTTCGCCGCTTTCTATGTAACGCCTTATGTCCGCGGCGCTAAGCGGCGCAAACTTAACCCGGCTGACACTATGAAAGGAAACTTCGATCTGTAGTCCGCGGTTTATAACCCCCACCCCACCGAAAACCTGATGCTCCCGCCCCTCCAGCTTCGAAAGCATCCTGGCGGCATCCCCCTGGTCCTTAGGTTTTCCAAGTATTTCGTTGTCCAACACCACGACCGTATCCGCCCCAACAATCCAAGCACACGGCCGACCCTCTGCTACGACCCGGGCTTTAGCCACAGCAAGCCGCGTCACCAGCTGCTGCGGCTCCTCCCGCGGCAAAGGGCCCTCATCCACACCCGAGGCAATCACTTCAAAATCCAGCCCGCAGGCGCTTAAAAGCCCTCTACGCGGGGGCGAGGCAGAGGCCAAAATCAGGGCGGCATGCTGCGGGCCGTTCATATCGGCCTCAGGACTGGATACGAATACGATCCAAGCTTTCGACATTTGAGGTGCCACCCTCAACCAGCGTCATCTCTGAAATACGGGTAACACGCGCCTTGCTGTGCAGCTCCTTAATTGTCAATGCTCCGACATTGCACATCGTGGATTTCACCTTTGCAATCGTGACGTCAACCTTATCCGCCAGCGGACCGCTAAATGGCACATAAGCATCCACACCCTCTTCAAAAACAAGCCGCTGCTTTTCGGATTGTTTGTAACGCTGCCAATTACGAGCGCGGTTTGAGCCCTCTCCCCAATACTCTTTATAGAGGCGTCCGCGATACGTCACCACCGGGGTCGGGCTCTCAGCGGTCATGGCAAAGTAGCGCCCCATCATCAAGAAATCGGCCCCCAGCGCCAACGCCATAATCACGTGGGTGTCATTTACAAGACCGCCGTCTGAACAAATCGGCACATAGATGCCGGTTTCTTCAAAATAACGATCTCTGGCCGCGCTCACTTCCATGACAGCCGAAGCCTGGCCACGGCCGATTCCTTTCTGCTCACGAGTGATGCAGATCGAGCCTCCGCCGATACCAACTTTAACGAAATCAACATCAGCCGTCTGCACTAAATAATCAAATGCGTCGGCCGAAACAATATTGCCCCCTCCAATCACGATTTCACGCCCATACTCCTTGCGCAAACGCTGCACCGCATCTGCCTGCCACTGACTGTACCCATCAGAGGAATCAAAGCAGAGCACATCCACCCCTGCATCCAAGAGGGCGCGCGCACGCGGCAAATAATCGAAGGTATTAAGGGCGGCGCCAACCAGAAGCCGTTTATGATCATCAGTCAGCTCATCTGGATTGGACTTATGATCGAAGTAATCCTTCCGAAAAACCAGCGCCTTTAGGTTGCCCTGCTTGTCAATAATCGGCAGGCACTCCTTCTTATTATGCCATAGCTTTTCCGTGGCATCCTGCAAGCTGATACCATCCTCTCCATACACTAATTTATCGAGCGGCGTATAATGGTTTGCGACCGCGCTCGAGAGATCATCTTTGAACTCCCAAAAATCCTTACTGGTCAAAATGCCCAGCAGCTTGGAATGACGGCTGCCGTCAGCCGTAATCGCGATAGTTGAATGCCCGGTGCGCTGCCGCATATCAAGCGCCTCCTGCAAAGTTGCGTCTGGAGGCAGGTTGGAATCGGACTGTACGAAGCCGGCCTTGTGCTCCTTAACCTTTTTCACCATGCCGGCTTGCATATCGACAGGCTGAGAACAGCACACGAAGCTGCACCCACCCTTGCGAGCCAAAGCGATCGCCAGTTCCGGGCTGCTTACGGCTTGCATCGCGGCGGATACAATCGGGATATTTAAATGTATTGCGGGGTCAGTGCCGCGCTTATATTTTTTTAGAGGAGCCTCTAGACTGACATTATCCGGCGAATGTTCTTTGCAGGTTAGCCCCGGCAGCAGCAAAAATTCCTGAAATGTACGCGAGATATCATCAACAATGATCGCCACCTTGACCCTCACCCCCATGCAATCGACAAAACTGCGAAAGCAAACAGCCCTTTATGACAGCCAGCTCCACAGAATAGCCCGGATAGTATCGAAAAAATAACCCCGCTGGCAAGCAGCCGCCAAATCATTTTGGAATTACATCGTACTCCCTAATGCATAATGCCCACGTGGACGGACGCTATAAGCGCTCGTAGTGCTGGAAGCAGAAGCCAGCATGGCTTTCGCTACTGCTTAGGTGAAAATACTCCTCAAACTCGGGGAAGATAGCATCCCCTTCCGGGGCCCCTTCAACCAACGTCAGAAACAACTCATCCCAATACGCTAGCGTCAAGCGGTATATCTCAGCTCCCCCCGCTATCCAAATCAAATTGGAGGAAAGATTCAGCTTCCCAGCCTTGGCATGTTCCAGATAGAGCTGCGGAGACGCACAGGTCTGCACGCTCTCGCTATAGCCCGGCAGCGAAGCCGGATCACGGGTCGCCACCACATTCACACGTCCCGGCAGAGGACGAAAGCGCGGTGGCAGAGACTGAAAGGTTTTTCTGCCCATTAATACCGTGTGCCCTGTCGTAAGCGACGCAAAATGGCGCATATCTTCGGGAAGCTTCCAGGGAATCTCTTGCCCGCGCCCAATCACCCGGTTTTCAGCCATGGCTACAATTGCGCACACTTTAACCGGCACTCGGCACCTCCCGCTGATCCTAAACTAAACTGCGATCTCAAACTTAATATGAGGCCAAGGATCGTACTCTTCAAGTTCGAAGTCCTCAAACTTAAAAGAAAAGATATCTTTAACCTCGGGATTAATCCGCATGCGCGGTAAGGCGCGCGGCTCGCGCGTAAGCTGCAGCCTCGCGCCCTCAATATGATTTGAATAAATATGTACATCCCCAAAGGTATGCACGAACTCAAACGGCTTAAGACCAGTAACCTGCGCCACCATCATAAGCAGCAAAGAGTAACTGGCGATATTAAACGGGACCCCTAACATCAGGTCTGCGGAGCGCTGATAAAGCTGCAGACTCAAACGCCCTTGATTCACGTAGAACTGAAAAAGAGTGTGACAAGCCGGAGGCGCAACTTGCGGGAGGTCTGCCGGGTTGAAAGCAATTACCAAAATCCTGCGGCTAGTGGGATTATTTTTGATCTGCTCGATTGCTCCCTTGATCTGATCGACTTGGCCGCTCGGTCCCTCCCAGCTACGCCACTGCTTGCCATAAATCGGACCCAAGTCTCCATTTTGGTCAGCCCATTCATCCCAAATAGAAACCTTATTCTCCTTAAGATAACGAATGTTGGTATCGCCCGCTAAAAACCAAAGCAATTCATGGATAATCGAACGTAGGTGCAGCTTCTTGGTTGTAAGCAGCGGGAAGCCCTCATCCAGGTTAAAGCGTAGTTGCCGCCCAAACACTGAATAAGTTCCCACGCCAGTACGATCAGAACGGAAGCCGCCATCCTCCGGCCGACCCTGCTCCAAAATCTCATTTATCAAAGAAAGATACGATTTCATGTGTCTCCTCCACCCTCGGCCGCTATTTCTTACAAGGGTAACTGATACCGGATCCTTACAAGGTTCTCGCAGCGGATTCAAGTAGATGGCTCGGCTCAACAGAAACTTGGTGAAATATCCGGGTTAGCGGCCAACGCAAGCGCCTGCTTAATCTTTGCGCGCGTGCCAGCGTTAATCTCAAGTGGCAGTGCATCTGGTTCAAAAAATGTAGCTTCCTCTATTTCCCAATTGGCTGGGAAGCTTTCAGGAGCGCGCCCACACTTCACCAAAAAAAGGGCGAGGTGATTATGCTTAAAACCAATGCGCTGATAAAAAAGCCCTACCAATGTTGAATTATCGTAAGAGCATCCGATGCCGGTTTCTTCCGAAAGCTCACGCCGCAGTGCCCCAAATAGAGACTCCCCTTTTTTTACTCCCCCACCAGGCAGATGCCACCCATCCTGATAAGTGTGACGCACTAAAAGAACGCGCCCTTGTGAATCCAAAATAACCGCCGCCGCTCCAAGGGTGATCGGCCGTAGCAGCCAAAAATAGAGCCGATAGAAGACATAACCCAGGCGCATAAATACACGCATCAGCAGACGCTTCATGGGGCACCTGCCTGAGAAGCCAGCCAATTCAAAGCAGAACCAGCTCTCAGCCACTCCAACTCCTGTGTGGCAAAAGAGTGGGCCAGCAAAATCTCATAGCTGCCGTCCGGTCCCTTACCCTGCAATACCAACGTGGAGCCAGGCGCCATCACATCGAAACTGAGGAGATCGAAACGATCCTGCTCAGAAATCAGATCGTAGTCGTCGGCTCTCACGAATGTCAGCGCCAAAAGCCCCTGTTTCTTTAAGTTACTCTCATGAATGCGGGCAAAGCTCTTGGCAATTACCGCGCGACACCCTAAAAAGCGAGGCTCCATGGCGGCATGCTCACGCGACGAGCCCTCTCCATAATTATGCTCGCCTACAACAATCCAGCCCTGCCCTCTAGCTTTGTAATCAGCAGCAACCTTAGCAAATGGGATCCGTTCTTCTGCGCTAAGGAGATTTGATCCCAGACCCGTCTCCCCGGTAAAGGCGTTTTGCGCCCCTGAAAACATATTCTCAGAGATCCGGCTTAGATGCCCGCGATAACGTAGCCAAGCTCCGGCCGGAGAAATATGATCGGTCGTACATTTGCCCTTGGCCTTTAAGAGCAACACCAAACCGTGCAGATCTTCGTTCTGCAGCGCATCAAAACGCGGCAAAAGTTCCAGCCGCTGACTGGCCGGATCAATTGCGATCTTAACCTCCTTTCTGGCTTCTAAACTCTGCGAAGGCGCCACCAACCCCTCGGTGCTGATTTCAAAGGCACTCCCGGGCAAAGCTTCTCCACCAGGAGGAACGAAACGAAACTCCACGCCATCCGCGCCTTTTAGTGCATCCGTAAGAGGATTAAACGAGAGCCTGCCGGCGGCCGCCAGCGCGGTCACCAACTCAGGCGAACCGATAAAAGCCAGAGTTTCAGGGTTTCCGTCGTTTCTACCTCTAAAATTCCTATTAAAACTAGTAATGATCGTGTTCTTATCATGAGAGCGCTCGCGCTGCCACTGACCAATGCACGGGCCACAGGCTGAAGTCAGAATCTCACCACCAAACTCTGTTAGCGTATCAAGCAATCCTTCGCGGCGAGCCAGCTGTTCAATACTGCGTGATCCGGGGGTAATAAAAAAAGGAACGGCCGCTTTAAGTCCTCGCGCCAGAGCCTGTGCGGCCACCTGCGCTGCTCTAGTAAGGTCCTGATAGGAAGAGTTGGTGCAACTGCCAATTAGAGCGGCGCTAATCGTGTCTGGGTATTCCTGAGTGCGGACCCTCTCGGCCATTTCGGAAACAGCAGTAAAAAGATCGGGGCTATGCGGCCCTACCCAGCCAGGCTCTAAAGCAGACAGATCGACCTCCAGCAGTTCATCGTAAAAACATTCCGGCTGCTCAGCTACCTCCACGTCAGCGCCAAGCAGCTCCTGATAACGCTCCAGCAGCTCCACGACCTGGCTTCTTGAGCTTGCTCTTAGGTAGTCGGCGATACTCTGGTCAAAAGCAAAAACCGAGGTGGTAGCGCCAAGCTCTGCTCCCATATTGCAGATCGTAGCCTTGCCTGTGCAGCTAATGCTCTCAGCTCCCGGCCCCCAATACTCTAGGATCTTGCCGGTACCGCCGCGCACGCTAAGCCTGGAGGCCACATTTAAAATCACGTCCTTTGCGCTCGCCCAACCGCTTAATTCCCCTTTCAAGTAAATACCGGTAAGCTTAGGAGATATCAGCCCAAACGGCCGACCCGCCATAACCTCGACCGCATCAGCGCCCCCTACCCCTACCGCCAACATCCCCATCCCGCCAGCATTCGGGGTGTGGGAGTCCGTGCCTATCAGGAAGCCTCCGGGCAAGGCATACTGCTCAAATACAATCTGATGGATAATACCCGCGCCCGGACGCCAGAACTCGAATCCAAACCGTGCGGCGGCTGACTCCAAAAATTCATAGACCTCACGGTTTGTTTCGATGGCACGCTCAAGATCGGTAGCCCCGCCGGTAGAAACATTGATGAGATGGTCGCAGTGGATCGAAACCGGCAAGGCCGCCTGAGAGATCCCCAACCTTATAAATTGCAGAATCGCCATTTGGGCCGTGGCATCCTGCATGGCGACACGATCAGGCGTAATCCAAAGCAGATCCCGCCCACGCTGCGGCGGGGCTTTAGGCAAGCTTTGCAGATGTGAAAATAAGATCTTTTCAGAGAAGGTTAGCGGGCGCTTCCAGATCGCCTGGACCTCGCTTAGATTCTCTGCTGCGGCGCGATAAAAACCTGTTAAATCCACAAAATATTAATCTCTAAAATTTACAAACTGCAGGTCCAGATCTTGCACTTTCTCCTTTAGGTACGAAATTACAGTTTGCAGATCATCTCTCTTCTTACCTGACACCCTAAGCTGATTACCTTGCATCTGCACGGTGACTTTAAATTTGCCATCTTTGACGATTTTAGTCAGACGCCGCAGCTCTTCATCGTTTAAACCCTGCTTTACAAGCACCTCTTGCTTCTTCGTGTCCCCGCCGGCCGGCTGCGGATCCTTAAACTGTACAGACCGAAGGCTGACAGAGCGTTTGGCCAACTTCTGCTTTAGAAGATCCTGGAGGGCTTTAAGCCTCAGGTCTTCATCCGCTACAAGCTCAACTATCCCCTCCTTCTCCTTTAGATCTAGCCCTGATTTTGAACCCTTAAAATCAAAACGCGTGAGGATTTCACGCTTTACCTGATCAACCGCGTTTTTGACTTCGTGCATCTGTACTGTGGAAACTACATCAAAAGTCGGCATATCCCCCTCTATTGAAATTTACTCAATCTCAGTTGTATAACATATCCTTCAAGTTTTGGCACTTCAGGGCTTGGGCGGTTAGCGCAGCGGTAGCGCACTTGCTTCACACGCAAGGGGTCACTGGTTCAAATCCAGTACCGCCCACCACTTTTAAGCCCACCACTTTTAAGCCTACAACTGCCAGAGAGGATGTTAGCTGTGACTTTCTTACCGCAGCTCAGGTTCCTTTATTTCCACCCCGGAAACGGGCAAACTTGCCACCAATCTGAAACGGAACCGTAAAAAGCAGGATAAACAAAAATATGCCGTTTAGCACTCCAGCGCGAAATCCCGCGGTACTTAAATACCAACCGACCAACACATAGAAACCAAGCGCCGAAAAATAAGCTTTAGCCTTGGCGGCTTGATCTGTGATGAAAGTTCCCAACACAATTGCCGCCATAAAGAGCACGATCCCGATCCCTAAGTAGTTTTCCATATCCCCTCACTACACCGCACCATAGCTTTTCTCCTGCGGCTTCAGATAAACAGCCTCGGGTCCAAAAGCCGCCATAAAGCCGACCGCCGGCTCCTCTCCTACAAAAAAGAGCGCTTCTGCCAACTCCGCACAAGAGCCTAAATTACCCTGAGCGCACTCTTCCCCCAAGGCGATCTCGTGCTCTGGAGAGAGCTGCCGCGAAAAAACAATCAACTGATCTCCGCCCTCCAGCGGCCAGGAAGCGGTCTCTACTGTTATTTTAGGCTGCGCTCCAACCAAGCTTTCGCCAAAATGCGCGCTGCGCTCGTCGGCAGGATTCTCAAAAAAAGGAAATATTCGCCCAGCCCTTACTAAATAACCGCTCCAGGCCCCCACTCTTCCACTTGTGACCATTCCATCTTGAACCACCACGCCGAAAAGAGTCGCCAACATCTGCCCAGTCGCCGCTAGCTTATGACTGTACTCGTAAACCCCCTTGTTAGCGCCTTTAAAAGCCGCACGCAGGACCTCACTGTTAAACTGATCAGAATTCGAAGCTTCAATCGACTCCGGTTTATCAAAGCAATCAAAGACAGAAGTAAAAAATCTGTTTAAACAGAGTCGACAAGCAATCTGGCCACTGATGCCGGACTTCACCACTGTCGAGCCGGCCATGACTAAAGCTCCCGGAGATCTGGCCGGATTACAGGCTAGATAGGTCCCAGGCCCTCTCTCCGAATTTGTATAAAAATCACAATCAACGCGGGTAAGCTTCAATCCAAACTCCTCCGGTAATTCACGCCGTCACGCCGCCAGTATAACATTTGGCCTCTACAGCGAAAGTAATCTCGTCAAGGTATTATGCTCCTAGCGCGGATTTTTTCGATCTGCCCCTTTAAGTATTCACTCTCTCTGGAAGTTTGTGCCAGTTGCCACGATTCCGCTTAGCCCACAGAACCGACAGCCCTCAGCAGGGCGCACTCATTTCTCAGCTGAGAAACTAACCCCACCAGATGAGGCGGCACCCCTTCGGGATGGCTGCTTTCTTCTAATTCACAGAATTTCTCAAAAGCACCAACAGCCTCGTCCAAACGCTGTAATGCTTTAAGAGCCTGGCCCATATAAAAGTGGGCGCGACTTAGCTCAGGATTTAGCTTAATCGCAGTCTCCAAGCAGATCAAAGCCTCATTGTAATCTTTCTCCGCCAGATAGGCAGCCCCCAAATCGGCCCTGGCGGAGGGGTTGTTCGGCAGAAGCTCAAGCGCTTTGTTAAGCACCATGATCGCTTCAGCGTTCTTTCCCATGTTGAGCATGGTTTGTCCCAAATTACAGATGGCGTTGATATAATCCGGTCTAATTTGAATTGCGCGTTTTAGGTGCGCCTCGGCAAAGATCCACATACCGATTCGCATGTAGACCACCCCCAAATTGCAGTGTGCTTCCGGGTCTAAATGATTAAGCGCTAAAGCATGGTTTAAAGCATCGATCGCCTCATTATGACGCCCCAACTCGCATAAAACGTAGCCAAGGTTAACCCAGGCCGGAACATAGGAGGGATTTAGTTCCACCGCTCTCTGTAAGGACACGGCGCTCTCTTGGCGTCTGCCATTACAATTATGCTCTATTCCCAGTTCAAAATGATTCTTCCATGCCTCTGGATACTCGTGCGCCTTAGTAACACCAAGAGAGGTATAGAGCCTCGATTTGTTTTTCTTGGCTTTGATCGGATCGGTGTGGCCATAATGATGTAACACGATCTTGGTTTTCAAGATGCGGTGTTTACCAAGCTGGGCGATACTGGGTTCCACCAGCTCATGAATACGGTTCTGATAATGCAGGCCTTGGTGGTGGGGAAAGAGCCGCACGCAGTTGCTGTCGAAGTATCCTCCCTGCCCCTGTTCCCAACGCGGGTACTGCCCTCGACAGGGTACATAGTTACAAAGCCGCGGATCATTGGAATAGTGGCGCTGAATAATTTCGTAGCATACTCCCTGGCAAAGTGTCAGACGACGGATCTCATCAAACTGGGAGGAGTCAATTGTTTCATCCGCATCCAAGACCAAAATCCAATCTCCACTCGCGTTCTCAATCGAAAGGTTGCGCGGCGCTGAGAAGTCATCATCCCAAGGACGATGCAGCACTTTAGCCCCCAACTCCGTGGCGATTTGGACAGTACGATCACTTGAACCCGTATCAACAACGATAATTTCAGATACCAAAGATTTAACGCTTCCAATCGCCTGTCCGATCCACTCCTCCTCGTCTTTAACGATCATGCAAAGGCTTATACTTGGGAATGTCGTAGACATGTTAATCTCTAAGCGGCCTAAAAATCCTGTACAAACATCGTCTTCCGCCTAAAACCAGCCTGGATATTTCACCAGGTTTCGTCGAAAGCTGGGGCTACGGGCCCACTTAGATCATCGGTAGAAGCCTCTCTTAACCTAAGTAGAGAACAGAGGGCCTTCTTATATTGGTATCCACATTAAGTTAAGGGATTACAGTCTGTTACCAGTGCGATTATAAAGAGACGCCGCCACAAATTAGACTCACCCGGTCGGTTCTTCACCCCCTACGCAGCTTTTTTCCTGCTACGCAGCACCTCCGCCACCTGCGCCAGCGACTTACCGCGTGCTTCAAGCAACACTATATAGTGGAATAACAAATCGGCGGCTTCATCCAAAAACCGCTGATCGTCGTCATCTTTCGCGGCGATTACAAGTTCCACCGCCTCCTCTCCAACTTTCTGCGCGGTGGCATTGATCCCTCCCGCCAACAGACGTGCGGTGTAAGATTCATCGGGAGCGCTCTTCCTTCGCTCTTTTACAATCCTCTCCAGATAAGCCAGCAAACCTGCCACGCTAAAATTCCTTTCGGCAAAACAGGTGTCAGTGCCGTTATGGCACACCACTCCACACGGCTTGGCCTTTATCAGAATCGTATCGCCATCACAGTCGGCCAAGATCTCACACACCTCCAGGAAGTTTCCAGAGCTTTCGCCCTTAGTCCACAATCTACCCTTAGACCTGCTCCAAAAAGTCACGCGTCTTTCGGCCTCTGTTTTTTCTAGAGCCTCACGATTCATGTACCCCAACATCAACACCACGCCACTCTCAGCGTCCTGCACAATTGCAGGCAACAATCCACCACCTTTTTCGAAATCAAGCTTCATAATTTAACCGGTATTCCCGCCTCGTTGAGATATACTTTGAGATCTCTTATCGCTACCTCACCAAAATGAAAAATACTTGCAGCCAAAGCTGCGTCAGCGTGCCCATCCAAAAAGACCTCCTTAAAATGCTCCATGCAACCGGCCCCGCCCGAGGCCACTACCGGGATCTCTAGTTTGTCAGAAAGAGCGCGTGTGATCTCAATCGCATACCCATCCTTAGTGCCGTCATGATCCATGGAAGTCAGCAATATCTCACCAGCCCCCAAATCTTGGGCCTGCCTGGCCCAAGCCAGAGCCTCGCGACCGGCGGCGTTTTGGCCTGAGTTTATGTAAACCTGCCAAGATCCATCGACCTGTTTAACATCCACAGCCACCACGATACGCTGACTGCCAAACTCCTTTGCCAAGCTTTCTATTAAACCCGGATCTCGCACTGCCGCCGAATTTATGGAAACTTTATCCGCGCCGACAGCTAACAAATCTTCCACATCCTGAAGCCTTGAAATCCCGCCGCCAACTGTAAATGGAATGTTGATCTCGGCGGCAACCCGCCCAACTAAGTTGATTAAACATCTTCTCTTCTCAATCGTAGCGGTAATATCCAAAAATACCAGTTCGTCGATACCCTCCTCGGCATACAAACGCCCCAACTCAACCGGATCTCCGACGTCTCGCAAATTTTCGAAATTTACACCTTTAACATTGCGCCCACCCCGCACATCCAAACAAGCAATGATACGCTTAGTTAGCATTGATACCCCGCCAGTTCTTTCAGGCCAATTTTGCCCTCATAAATAGCCTTACCAACCACCACCGCACAGACCCCGATCTCTTCAAGGCGCTTGATATCATCCAGCC
>JAAYZI010000108.1 GCA_012514925.1 Deltaproteobacteria bacterium
AAAGCATTAGATATAGGAGATGATCGCGCCTCGAATCAAAACGACGCACAACCTTCCGCATTAGCTAAAGAGAACGAACAGTCACATATAGTATCCCTTGAAAAAGCATCAGACGTAGAAGAGAAACGTGCCTCGAGTCAAAACGACGCACAACCTTCTACGTTAGCTAAAGAGGACCAACAGTCACATATAGCATCCCTTGAAAAAGCGTCAGACATAGAAGAGAAACGTGCCTCAAGTCAAAGCGACGCACAACCTTCTACGTTAGCTAAAGAGGACCAGCAGTCGCATATAGCATCCCTTGAAAAAGCGTCAGACATAGAAGAGAAACGTGCCTCGAGTCAAAGCGACGCACAGCCGTCTGCGCTAGCTAAAAAGAACCAGCAGTCTCATGTGGCATCTCTTGAGAAAGCGTTAGACATAGAAGATGATCGTGCCTCGAGTCAAAACGACGCACAACCGTCCGCGCTAGCTAAAAAGAACCAGCAGCCACATATAGCATCCCTTGAGAAAGCATCAGACGTAGTGGATGAACGTGTTTTGAGTCAAAGTGACGCACAACCTTCCGCGCTAGCTAAAGAGAACCAGCAGTTGCATGTAGCATCTCTTGAGAAGGCATCAGACGTAGTGGGTGAACGTGCCTCAAGTCAAAGCGACGCACAGCCCTCCGCATTAGCTAAAGAGGACCATAAGCCATATATAGCGTCTCTTAAAAAAGTATCAGACATAGAAGATGAACTCGCCCTAACTCAAAGCGAGTCGCAGTGTAACCTCTGGAACCCGGCGCTTCAAGCCTTAGCTTCCCTGGCCACGCAGCACCAAAATTTTATACCACAAACCCCTGAAGAATTGTCAGCCTGGAAAGTTGATTTAGCAATTTTTGAGAATATTCAAACTAGTATGCAACAACTTCTTTCGCTCCATGTGATAAGCTCAAATACTGTGCGACAAAAACTATGGGAGCGCGGTTTAGATGTTATGAATATCACAGTAGAAAACCTTCAAAACTTGATGACAGAGCGAACCCAAGAACTGCAAGATAAAAAACAACTAAGACAATGGCAAGAACGCGTCAAACTAGTAGCGCGGGCCCTTGAAAGCTTTAGAGAACTACTGACTACCCGTGTCGACATGATAACCTCCGGGCAACAACAACTTTGGGAGAAAGCATTTAAAGTTAATACTGCCATACAAACCGATATTAATGAACTCCTTTCTGATTGGACCAAAGTTCAAGCAGAACCAGAACCACTTAAAGTATGGCAAGTGCGGGCGCGACTCCTGTGGCAATCCCTTGATAGCTTCAACCTACTCCTCGCCACTCATGCTAATCCGAAAAGACCGATTAGCACCATTATACATCCCCCCCCAAATACCGTAAATGCGGGGACAAACATTAAATCCAACTCTAAAGAGAACAGTGGGCATACACATCCTGCGGCGCTCCTAAGACCCGAGCCACTACAGACTCACCATAGAAGCCGGCTTGACACAGAAGAAACGATGGCTAAGTCTGGAAGTTCGAAACCTTCCAGCAAAGAGAACAATACTTCTGCAGGATATCCGCCCAAACCCTGGACCGTATCCGTGGAAGCCAGCGCTCCCGAACAGCAGAAAACTCCAACTGCCGTCATGCCTGCAAGTACGATTCAAACACCAAGCCAGAAAAGCCACATTCAGCCGTCACTCTTAGACGACTCCCCTACCCGGCCTGCCGGAAAACGCCGAACTTTAAAACGCGCGCGATATTTAAAAGCAAAAGAATTGGCACGTCGACAGCGCTGGATTATTAACCTTCTCATTAATGTCTTGCTGCGAGAGGGTATGAACCAGCGCTTGCGTAAACGCTTTGTGGCGGCGCTTATCGCCGAAATCGCTCCGGAGTTGTTGGGTTCTATTGACTTCTCAATTGTAATGCAGGAAATAGACACGGCACTGGCTCAAATACCGGAAGAACATGTGGACGAAGAGCAGTTTCGCAGGGCGCTGCTGCGGCGTTTAGAGGAGAACGCCGTGTCTACAGATTCGCAAGATAGCGTATCAAAAAAAATGATAGAGCGGCAGAACTCCCGAGTTTCGCTTTACAGACGGTTGCTACGCGCACTACGCAGCGGGCGTGGCGATTCTAGTCGTAACCAGCTTCCAATCGAGATCGACGGTACGGTCACTAAGGCGGAAGTTTTTCGAAGATATCGCGAGAGAGAACAGAAAAAGCTAGCTGGAGTAAAGCCAGCGCCGAAGTCCAGGCCTTCTTCGAAGCCTAAAACTAAAGCGCAGAAGTACCGGGAGTTAGTCCAGAAAAAGGGTTAAAAGTTTGCGTTTTCAGCGTATAATGCAATTTGGTCCAAAAAAACATGTTACATAATTAAAAGAACTCTCAATAACCCGTCCGGAGGGAAGAACTCATGAGAGATATGGGAGCTAAACAAAACGAGATTTCTATACCATCCAGTCCTGAGACAAACACTAATGTTACTAAAGCCCAGGCACCGGACAATCTGTCCCTGATTAAAGAGGGACATCTTCCGGTGTGCGCGCCAGAAATAACGCAAACTGCAGAGGCGATTAAACAGCTTCTAAAAGGCTCCATTTCAGTGGAGCATGTCGACAGAGTTGTACGTGGTCTAATAGATATGGCGGCAGCTGACCTTGGGGTGCAGCTAAGCGAGCACGACTACCCTAATGTTGAAATCGATCATGAAAATGATAGCACTTCCTACTTTCGACGGGGTGGGCAGGGAGAGTGTGCAACGATAGCCATACACGTCTCTAGTCTCACCGATGGGAGCGCCTATGCGGAAGAAATAGCGCATTGGTTGAGAGATTTATGCTCCAAGAACACGGAAGCTAGCCTTGATTTTGGTGAGAAGACTTCGCTTCTGCGGTGGTTGTTGGATGCAGATTACCGCCGCGAGCAGCGGGCTATGGCTGCTACGAAAAACCTCGGCAACCACATCTTAATTAAAGGCGCGGTCGAAGAATTCTTCGGGCGCGTCGGAGAGACATACTTCCTTAACCTTTCCAAGGGGACGCCCTGCTCTGTGCTCTTTGAAAACAAAGAACGGACCTTCAGCCAGCCTGACGAAATGAAGCAAGCCTGCCAGGCGCTCCAACGTGCGGCTGATTTTGCCGCAAACTACGGAGAGGCTTGCAGGTATGAAAGGGCCAAGATCCTGAAGCTGGGAGGCGATCTAATTAGCGGTATTGAGAGACTGACGCGAGATTTCGAAAGCGGCCGTTTAAGCGTCGCCGAAATGGCGGTGCGTATCAGCGGCGACTGGCAAACTTTTGGATCGCGTTTGGACGAATGGAAAGTGATATTGAGAGCAAACGCAAACCGAGGCGTAACCCGCATGACGGTTGAGGCCATTAAGGAGTGGCGAGAACTTTATCAGGCGGCCGTGGGTGTTTTAAAAGCTTCTCGCTCTGGTTCGCCGGAAGATAAGAAGGTTGCGGAGGAGGTATTAGGAGATGCGCTGTGTATAGTTAAACAACTAGTGGTTGTAATGCGGCAACATGAGCGATTGGAAGCGAAATTCTACAATGATCCTAATCTCGCATCGTTTACAGATGCACTGGACCGTATTCCTGTGTTCAACTTTAAGTTTAAAGTCAGTAGTGCAGCCTGGCACCAAGCCGGCTACATCGCGGCCGAAAAGTTCCTTGAAGATAATACTGCCCCATTGCGTGAAAACCTGGCGAAGCTTCTCTACCAGTCTGACAAAGAGGTGTTCCGCACGGTCTTTGTCAACAGCAAGTTCGAAGCGTTCTTAAAAGAGCATAAATGCGGCAAGTGGTGGGATGATATTATGTCTGGCCGCGGCCCGCTGCGTGGGTATTCCGATGCGGAGATTATCGCCCATCTCCATATGCATCATTATACAGACAGTGTTAGGCCGCTTCGCATAAAACGTAAGGTCATCCAGTCTGGTACGACCTAATGTTGGTCTTGTTGCATATGTAGCAAGGTTTAATAAAAGCCCAGTAACTGTTCACGCGTGGAATTGATCATGCAATTTTGTTTTCAGCCTGGGCGGTAAAATTTCACTTTCTCCAGAGAAAGTAATGAACGGTTACGGTCTATGGCGCGTTTTGATAGCGCTGCAGCAGCCTCTTAGCCACACCCGCAACTTCGCCGGCGTTCGGGTCGTTGCAGATCTCTTCTAGGCGTTTTAGAGCCAATGCGCGTTCAAGTTTAACTTTTTCCGCATCCACGATCTCTCCATCTCTGCCCTCTGTCTGGTCACAGTGTTCAATTGCTCGTCTAAGTTCAAGCATGCCGGCGCGATAATCCTCTTTTTGCAGAAACAGCTCTGCGGCGGCAATGCGCGCTTGCACCGCCAAATGGACCCTTGGGTCCTGCTCCGCTATGCTGAGGTACACGTCTAAAGCGGCATCTCTGAGTTCTGCTACGCGGGCAGTCGCTGCTGGATCGTTTTCTGCACTAAGCCCTGCTAAACTGCGGGCGTAATCAATCAAATACTCGCCGTCCCCTTTTATTTTATCAAGATTGTTGTTTTTCTGAAAAAGCTCAACCGCCTTGGCCCAAGAGATGCCATTTGCAGGAACTGCTTCTTTTTGGTTCAGCATCCGCGCCATACAGCATGCCGCTACAACCTCATCCTCGCCGCGCATCAGGTTTGCTTGGGGTGGAATACTCATGAACGCTTCTGCCGCAGCCTGCCAGTTCTCTGTCTTGAAATAAGCCCAGGCAGCATTGTAAGCGCAGCGCGCGCCTATTTTGTTTTCCACAATTTCGCCCTGCTTGTTTTTGTACGTTACAGATTGTTCGACCGGCACCTGGCTGTATTTTTCAGCTGCCTTGGCGTACTGTTTTTCTTTTTCATACTGGGATCCCATCTCATAACAGGCAACCGCACCATACGGCGTGGCTCTAAGGACGTTGTTTTCAGCCACCGCCTCCCATATTAACAGCGCGGCTTCAGGATGATTCTCTTTAAGCTCTAGCGCAACGACATCGAGTTTTTCAGAGACAATTGCAGCGGAAAGTGGCATGGCAGGCTGGCCGGGATGAACTTCGAATTCTCGTCCCTACTCCTTAAAAGTCTCAAGCTCCGTGGCCAATTGGGAGATGAGTTCCTGTACTTTTTGTTTGTTAGCTTCCCCTCCTTCAAGCATTAGATCTCTTATCTGCTGGCAGCGCGCGAGAAAAGCGGATGGGTGGAGCGTGTCGGCAATCGCCCCCCATGCAGCCGCTGATCCGGAGTAGTCCGACACCTCTCTGCAGTAGAACGCATTTTCGTACAGCCTTTTGTATTCTTTATTCGAGAGGACGGGGATCTCCGTGACAGCTGTTTGTGTTTCTTGCGCTGCGGTTGAGGCAAGAAATGCCTGCGCAATCTTGTTAGCTTCCGGGGAAGCTAAGTTGCTCTGCTCAAATCCATCGGAAACTGTTGTTGCAGTAGTGTTTCTTTCCTTTGCGGTTATGGTTAGATTGCCGGGATCGTTGGTTAGCATTTTCATCCTCCGGAGTAACTTTGCTTAGGCACGCGCAAGGGGCTGGGGCTTTAAGTAGCCTCAGATCCTCACAATTGTTATGGTCAGATCAGATGAAAAGGTGATGTATTTCGCGCGCGCACTGCCCTCGTCAGCAGCGCGCGCTGCGACCCGTCTGGATGCCTAGGAGCAAGGGTTTGCGCCTACCCTACCGGCAGTAATAGGTAGCCCAGCACAAAGCCAAATAGACCGACGGTTTCGATAATGCCCATGGCGACAATGATAAAAGCCATTCCTTTTCCGTCGCCGTCTGACAGGGTGCGGCAGCCTGCCGCGCCCAAAATGCCCTGCCCCCAGGCGCTCACTAACTCAATCACGCCGCAAGTTAATCCGAAGCCGAAAAGCGTAAATCCCTGTGAGAGCGCCAGTTCGCCTCCCTCTAGGATCGGGGCCTTTAGCCCCAAAAGTGTAAAAACAAATCCGTAGATCATCTGTGAGAGCGGCATGGCTGCAAAGATAATGTACCCGAAGCGCAACGTTTTACCGCTACGTCCCTCTTTGCTCCACTCGCCCATAGCGGCACGACCGGTGGCAAGGATGCCCAGTGTGCTGCCGAGCGCGCCCAACATCAGCGGCAGTGACATTCCAAGTTGAGCCATAATTACAGATAAGTTCATTTCCATATCACTCCTTTTTTCCTAGTTGCCGCCGTGCAAATGGATCATAACTATAACCGCTCCACTGCACCCCGGCATTGTTCGAAAATTCCAACATATTAAGCCGCACCCCATGCGCCAGGATTGCAATCGCTCCCAGCGCTACATTCAGAAGGTGTCCGGCCATTGCGATTGACAGGCCTGCAATCCATGAAAGCTGCACTGCGGCTCGAGCGGCCAAGTCGTTACTAACCATGGCTATATAAAAGCTCGCCAGTCCGACCGCCATGAGTCTGATATAGCTCATCAGGTCTCCAAAAGCGCCAAGCCATCCCAGTAGCGAGGAAGCGATCCCTATGAAGACCCGCCTAAAAAAATTTGGATGAGGCACCGAAAATAAAACAG
>JAAYZI010000109.1 GCA_012514925.1 Deltaproteobacteria bacterium
GACGAAGCTCCGTCTCAAAACCGGTCATAATCGCCATGGTGATGTTTATCACCGCCACTCCCAAGGCCACCCCCAAGATGGAGATCACCGTGATGATCGTGATAAACGCCTCCGCACGCCTCGACCACAGGTAGCGCAACGCAACTTTTCTAGAAAAACTAAAGGATGACACTAATCTTTCGCGCCTCCAAAGGCTTCAACTTCCGAACCCTCGCTATCCTCCGCCTGCTCCACCTCCAAAGGCTTCAACTGCGGAAAAAGGAGCACATCACGGATCGTAGCCGAATCAGTAAGCAGCATCACGATGCGATCAATACCGATTCCTTCCCCAGCCGTAGGCGGCATCCCATACTCTAAGGCCCGTAAGAAATCTTCGTCAATCGCGTTAGCCTCATGGTCCCCGGCCGCGCGGCGTCTGGCCTGAGCCTCAAAACGGCTGCGCTGGTCTTCGGCATCATTAAGCTCTGAAAAAGCGTTGGCCACTTCCATGCATCCCATGATCAGTTCGAAACGATCAGTGATGTTAGGGTCCTCCTGATTTCGCCGCGCCAAGGGAGAAATTGAAAAGGGATGGTGTATGATAAAAACCGGATTGAAAAGTTTATCCTCAACTAGCTCTTCCCAAAGATTATCGAGGCACTTCCCCCAATCTTGCGGGTCGCTAAGCTCTACCCCACGTTTGGTCGCTGCGTCCCTTGCTCCTTCCAGAGTCCGGATATCAATGGTTCTTTCAAGCCCACCGATCTGATAGATCGATTCAAGCATGCTGATTCTCGGCCAAGGTGGGGTTAGATCCAACTCCCGGCCGCAATACTGGAATTTCAACGATCCCCTAACCTTCAAAGCCAGATCGCAGATTAACTGCTCAGTCAGGTCCATTAAATCCTGATAGGTGGCGTATGCCTGATAGAACTCAATCATGGTGAATTCAGGGTTGTGCTTCTTGGAGAGCCCCTCATTTCGAAAGACCCGGCCGATCTCGTAAACCCGCTCCAGCCCACCCACCACCAACTTTTTAAGTGGCAGCTCCAGGGCGATACGCACATACATATTGCAATCGAGCGCGTTATAAAAAGTCTCAAAAGGGCGCGCGGCCGCTCCCCCCGCCACATAGGTAAGCACGGGGGTTTCCACCTCCACAAATCCGCGATTATCCAAAAAAGACCTGATCTCCCGGATAATACGAGCGCGCTTCTTAAATATTTCACGCACCTCGGGATTAGCAATCAGATCCACGTAACGGTAGCGGTAGCGTGACTCCACATCTGTTAACCCATGCCACTTTTCTGGAAGCGGGATTAAGGACTTGGTCAGCAAACGGAGAGTTTTAACATGCAGAGTTTTTTCACCAGTCTTGGTGACAAAGACGTAACCGCTGGTCTCGACGATATCGCCCAAGTCTAACTTCTTGAACTCCTGATAAGCCTCTACTCCCAGGTCATCACGGGTAACGTAGATCTGCAGCTTTCCACTCTCGTCTAAAATATGCGCAAACGAGGCCTTACCCATGATGCGCATCTGAACCAAACGTCCAGCCACAGTGTGAATCGGAGCTTCTTCGACAGGAAGTGGCTGAAGTTCAGAGACCGTCCGGCAGTTAGCAGTAAGCTTCACATCATTAGGAAATGCGAATCCGGCCTCCCTCAAAGCCTTTAATTTTGAAAAGCGAACCTGTTCTTGCTCAGTACGCGCTGCCATCTACTAACCCTCACCACCATTAATCGAATTGAGCTTCGATACTCGATTATTACTACAACAGAGGCAAGGGTCAGAGCTAGCTCTGGGAGCGGGAGAAGATCTAAATCGAAGCAAACTTTTCCCCCTCTCAGACTCTGAATCGGCTGTAATATCATGCAGTTAAGCAATCATTCACTCTTTAAATTTAGATATATTCATGGTTCCCCCTGGTGATCTGAACAAATTTCTAGCAGAATGGGCAGACGCGGCGGCGGCGTTTAGTCGCCTTTATTAGGAGTAACTTATGGATCCCGAAGGTAAATATGCCCCATATCTCTCGACCTTCAAGGTAGAGAATCCCCAACGCACTTGGCCTGATCGCACCATCACCGCAGCGCCGATTTGGTGCAGCGTCGACCTTAGAGACGGCAATCAAGCTCTCGTCCAGCCCATGGACCAGAGGCGCAAACTAACTATGTGGGAGATGCTCCTTAAACTCGGCTTTAAAGAGATTGAGATCGGCTTTCCTTCGGCGGCGGCGGTCGAGTTCAGCTTTACCCGCTATTTGATTGAAAACAAGCTAATCCCTGAAGACGTTACGATCCAAGCCCTGACGCAAGCGCGCTCACACTTAATCGAACGTACTTTCGAAGCCCTAGATGGTGCCAAACGCGCGATCGTACACCTGTACAACTCCACTTCTGAGCTACAGCGCCGGGTGGTTTTCGGAAAGAATCGAAGCGAAATCATCGACCTGATGATCGCCGGAGCCGAAACCATTAAAAGCTTAGCGCAGAAAACTTCAACTGAAATCATGCTTGAATACTCGCCTGAGAGTTTTACCGGCACCGAGATGGAGTTTGCGGTAGAAATTTGCAATGCAGTAATCGATGTCTGGAAGCCCACCCCCGACCGCAAGATTATCATCAACTTGCCGGCCACGGTGGAGCTTTCAACCCCGAATATTTACGCGGACCAGATTGAAATCTTCTGCCGCAACATCAAGGAACGAGAAAGCATCATTGTCAGCATCCACACCCACAATGACCGCGGCACCGCGGTAGCGGCGGCTGAGCTGGCGCTGATGGCAGGGGCCGAGCGTGTAGAAGGGACACTGCTGGGAAACGGCGAACGTACCGGCAACCTCGATATGATCACTCTAGCGCTTAACCTCTTCTCTCAAGGAGTAGATCCCAATCTAGATTTGAGGCAGATTAAAGAGATCCGCGCCGTAGTGGAGAGCTGCACCGGGCTATCGATCTCTCCGCGTCACCCTTACGCCGGAGATCTTGTGTTTACCGCTTTTTCCGGCTCTCACCAGGATGCTATCAGCAAAGGCATCCGCGCCATGCAAGAAAACGGCACAACTAGGTGGGAGGTGCCCTACCTCCCAATCGATCCCGCCGATATCGGGCGAAAGTACGAACCTCTTATTCGTATTAACGCCCAGTCTGGAAAGGGCGGTGTGGCCTATGTGATGCAACATGAGTTTGGCTACGAGTTGCCCAAGCTGATGCACCCTGAATTCAGCGGAATAATTCAGAGTATTTCTGACAAGTCTGGTGCTGAAGTCACTCCTAAACAGGTGTGGGATGCATTTTATAGTACCTATCTAAGCGTCGAAGAGCCGCTAAAATTCATACGCTTCCACTCCGAGCACGGCCGTCATGAGACTGATGCTGAGCTTGTCGATTATGACACAGTAAAAGCCACACTGGTGGTTGAGTTCCACGGATACCCTCACACTTTGGAGGGGCACGGAAACGGACCGGTGGATGCTTGCAAACGCGCCCTAGAGAACCTGCCGGGAATAAAATTCCGCCTAGTGGATTTTGCCGAGCACTCCCTCTCGGCCGGATCAGACGCTGAAGCAGCAGCCTACATCGGAATTGAGTTCGACGGAAAGCCAGGCCGAATTTACGGCGTAGGTAAACACCCCAACACCGAACGAGCCAACATCCTCGCTCTGATTTGCGCCGTAAACCGCGCTCTATAAATTCATAGCGAACAATTACTGCGAAGCTACAATCACTTTCTCTGGAGAAAGTGAAGTGAACTCCGCGTTACCGTTAGCCACCGCCAGCCATCACCAGAAAGGCTTTGCTAATCTGGGCTTTTATTAAACCTTGTCA
>JAAYZI010000110.1 GCA_012514925.1 Deltaproteobacteria bacterium
AGGAGCCACTACGTGCACACCGACGACTTTATTGAGGAAGTATCCAAGCGCCTGAAAACTTGTGCCGGTTCCGCTCCTGTTTGAAATGCCGTGAAGTCATAAGGAGTTATTTCAAGAGGCAGAAAGTGGCGACCTACCTAAGGAATCGTATCTTCTTGATATAACAAGCGATATCTAAATTTAAAGAAAAATTTATTTATTGCGGCGTGGTTCGTTAAGTCATTTGCGATCTCGGACGTATTGGTTACTTAGGGCGTCGAGACGCTCATGTGGGGGACCTGAGTCCCTTGATAATCAGCAAGCTGGCCGTTGGGGGCATGTGGGTTAGCAGCTGGGTTAGTCACGTAGGTCGTGGTCGCTGTGCGCCGTTGCCGGAAGTTCGCTTCCTGGCCTTGAGTTGGGCACCTCGATCCTGGCTGCTAATCCACACGGTTTGCATTGGGGGGGGGTGAGTGTCAGCTTCAACTAGGGAGAAGTGTTATGAAGTTTAAAATGTTGATGGTTGCATCGTTCGCCCTGATTTTCTTAGTAGCCACTTCGCCGCTTCAGGCCGAGAGTACAAGTAATCCATTTTACAAAAATTGCCGCGAACATGCTTCAGCTAAGGCGTTTGTAAACAGCGCAAGTTATTTCTGTGTGCATCAAAAAGACTCGAAGGACTGTCATAAGACGGCCGAAGCTTACTTTCAATACTGCGGTTTTGATGGCGACTTTCAAGCCCTAACGCGACGGGCGTACACCGGTATGCTCTTCATGTTCGTGGTGGCCCACGCTCCTCAGGTGGTAGAGAGCATCCCAAAGCCGTAGCTCTCCTGGGGTTAAGCTGGAATTAATCTTCTAGTTTTTCCCCCCAAGGTGCCACCCAGCAGAGCAGCAGCATGCCCGGCAGGGCTAAGAGTGAACACAAGATAAAAAAGTAGGTGTATCCCAACCACTCAATCAAGTAGCCGGTGCTGGCGTTAGCAAACGTGCGCGGAATTACCATAATACTGGAGAGCAGTGCCATCTGGGTTGCGCTAAAGCGCTTGTTGGTGTTGCGCGCGATAAAAGCAACAAACGCAGCTGTACCAAGCCCTACTCCCAAATATTCAAAGCTCACTACAAAAAATAGAAGCAAGGTGCTATGACCAACTTCTGCGAGTACTGCAAAGCCCAAAATAGCAACCATTTGAAACGCCCCAAAGAGCCACAGGCCCTTGTTGATCCCAATGTACAGCAGCACCACTCCACCTATAAACCCTCCAAAAATAGAGGACCACAGTGCCGCTACTTTGGCGATTGCACCGATCTCAGTCTTTGAAAACCCCATGTCTAAATAGAAGGGAGTAGCAAGCGCCGTTGCCATATTGTCGCCAAGCTTATAGAGGAGCATAAAAACCAAAATAAGCACGGCTGAGCGCATGTCACTACGGTTAAAGAACTCCCGGAAAGGCTCAACGATAGCCTCCCTCAGGCTCCGTGGGGTGTTCTGCGGGCTTGCGACTTCGGGCATCCAGAGCGTAGTGACGATCCCAATCAGCATAAAAGCCGCGGTGATCAGGTGCACTTGGCTCCACGGTAGGATATCGGCAAGAATCAGTGAAAGGGAACCCGGCACTAAAGAAGAGAGCCTGTATGCATTGACAAAGAATGAATTGCCGAGTCCTAGCTCCCTATCTGGCAGGAGTTCGCGGCGGTATGCATCCAGCACGATATCTTGGCTGGCGCTAAAGAGCGCAATCGCAAAGACTACTCCAGCGATTTTGCTAAGAGATTGCTGTGGATTGCACAGGGCTAGCATTCCAATCGAAATCAGTAATGCTACTTGAGTGATCAATATCCAACCTCGGCGCCTTCCCAAAAAAGGAGGGACGTAACGATCCATTAATGGCGACCAGACAAACTTCCAAGTGTACGGGATACTGACTAAAGAGAAGAGTCCAATTTTTCCAAGGTCGACGCCCTGATCCCGAAGCCAGGCAGGGACTAGTTGAATCAGGACGTATAACGGCATCCCCGAGGCTATGCCTGTAAAAATGCAGATCAACATGCGTCGGCTGAAAATTACCCGGCACATTTCAATAAAACCTTTTCTTCGCATACCATTCTTATGCCCTGTCTCAGCGGCAGATACAATCCCAGTCCCCTCTATTAACCCTGCGTTTTTGCCGGGGTAGCCGTATCCGTAATGTGGCAAAAACCAGCTAGTTTGGAAGTATGTGAAAAACTTGAGAAGTGATACAGTTTGGCATGATCGCTGAAACAGAGATTCCAGCCGAATTTGGGAAGCGCCTGTTTTCACAGAAGGGTAGATGCCCATTGATTGCTTAACTAGATCTTAAATGACAGAGGGTAATAAGAATGCAACTTCCTATTTCACAACAATTAGTGCTTAAACGCCGCCTGCTTTTTACACCGCGCAGCGACTGTCCTTGGGCGAGTGAAATGGTGCTAAATCCTGCGATTATTGAAGATCCTTCCAGCGGACGAATCCATATGCTGTTTCGTGCTACCGGGCCCTGGGACAATATGCGAACTGCTACTTACCCAATCTTTTTAGGATATGCTTGGAGTGATGATCGAGGCTGCCATTGGGAAGCCGATTTCTCTCGACCAGCATTGGCTCCCAAACTGGCAATGCAGGCGGATGAGATCGTCATTACGAATCATCATCAACTCCAAGTGGTAAATTATGCTAATGGTTGCATCGAAGATCCACGTCTTTTCATGATCGATGGGGAATGTTACGCCGTAACGGCGTGCCGCATGTTTCCTCCCGGTCCTTATTGGATCAAGGATGATCCACGTCAATGTGCACCGGAGTGGATTGATACTCCTAAGAACCGCTTTGGTCGGGCGGCATCAGAGAATGTCACAGTCAGCGTACTCTTCCGAGTGAATCTCAAGGCGTTGGTGGAAAGGTGTTACGAACAAGCTTTCCAATACATAACCCACCTCACCGATCCGGAGCTAGGAGAAAACCGTGATGTTGTGATCTTTCCCGAGAAGATTTCAGTAAACGGGCAGCCATGTTTTGTTTGCATTCATCGCCCCTGGCAGCCGCACGCTTACATAAAAAGCAAAGAGGCTTTACTTCCTTCGATGCTGATCTGCGGTGCAGCTGAATTTGATGAAATATGGCGTGAACGCGCCTCCCAGACCCTGTTAGCGAGTCCGCTCTTTGAGTGGGAGGGAGATCGTATCGGAGCGAGCGCCCCTCCTCTAAGGCTTTCAGATTCCGAGTGGCTGTTGTGTTATCATGGTAAGCAAGATGCAGTACGCGGCTATACCCAGTCCTTTATCATCCTTGAACAAACCTCAGAGGGCCTCCCGCAGGTTAAGCATCGCTGTCCTGAGCGAATCCTTTTTGCGGCAGAGCCTTGGGAGATGCCTGGTCGTTTCAAAAC
>JAAYZI010000111.1 GCA_012514925.1 Deltaproteobacteria bacterium
CAACCCTTCTTCCGCAGAGCATCTGCTCTTAAAAAAAGTCATAGACCAAACCGAAACTTCCATACCCCAGCTTTCAAAGGAACAAACAGAAATAAGCAGAGAGGTAACTAAACCGCATTCCATACGGCATGACGCTTTACGATCTGAGTCAAGGACCGCTTCGTTTTCCAAAAACACCGTAATTCGCCATGACATAAAAAAGAAGATTGCCACTGAAATCGCCTCAACAACGGCGATAAACGATCTAAGCAACCCGTTACTTCCACAACTAGGTCGACAAGCAAACCCTGCTATGAAACGCGTTCATCAGGCAGTTTCAGCAGTTTCCGGACGGAGCGGTCGCATAGAGAAGCGAGGCTCTGACACCTACAAATTGGAACTCGAACTAGACCAGGTAGCCGCGCCTGCAGAAGAACTCTTAAAGGCAAAGCCTTCTTTGCAAAAGAACGGAAAGTTTATATCCGATAAAGACACCGTTAACCGTCAGCGCAACGCACGCCTTAATCGTTTGCGCGTGCTGAAAATGCAATTTGACGCCACCCGCATGATTAAGCCCGATCCTGCCGCGGTGTTGTTAAAGGTCATGCATAAACTTGGACTTGATGGTGTCCAAAAGGCGATGATCCTATCTAGGCTTTCCCTCTCAGAGAGTGAGTTACTGGACCCTAAAGCCATCGAGAAAAAGATCTTGTGGATGCTAAAACAGATCCAAGCATCAGACCCAAACTCCCTTTCCGATGCTGCTGAATCTGATCCTAAAGTACCGACGATGATTCAGTACGGTGAAGAATTTTAGGGCCTCATAAAAAGAGATCCGGCACAGCCACCTGACTTATATGCCTACCTGCCCCTATTTTTACCTTTTTTCCAAAAGTAACTCTTTTTGAATCGTTGCTCGCACACCTTCTGCTGCAACTCTTATCTCAGGATCTGCATCTTCTGAAACTCTAACCAATAGCGGCAGTGCGGCTTCCGCTTGAGATCCCATGGACCTTAGCACCGCAAGCGCCTTTAACTTCAATTTCTTATCAGTTCCACGTAGTGGCAACATAATACCGCTGAAAGCGCGAGCACCTCCGATTTTAGGGAGTGCATCTAGCACCAACTCTGCAATCACCGGATCTTCCAGTGCGCGAATCAACACTTCTACCTCAGATTGAGCTTTAACTCCCAACTGACTTAAGGCGACTACAGCCGATTTTTTTAGCGCCTCATCACTATACGACACTATATTGGCTATCCCCGAAACCGCGCGCACAGTTCCAATCTTGGCTAACGTGTCTACCCCCTCCGAACCTAACAGCCCCTTATGCAGAGCCACCAAGATGCGCTGAACCGCCACATCCGCCTCGGCTCCCAATCCTCCCAAAAAAACTACGGACTCGCTTCGGACCTCGGCTTCTGGCCCCTTAACTAGATCCCCCAAAACCTCTAAAGCCTCACGCCGCTGGACAGGATCTGGGCTTTTAGAGAGCACTTTCGCAGCACTTAACCTGACCACCGGCGCTGCGTCTGTTAAAGCCGCCTTAAGATAAGAAATCCGCTCAGAATCTTCGGCGTTTAAAAAGCCAAGGCCCTGCGCTCTAAGCTCAGGGTTGTGCGATTCGAGAAGCGCGTCCAGATCATGCGCTGCGGGCTGTGCGCTCGCCGTTGTGCTCAACCATAAACACCACACAAATGTCGCAAGCCATCTAGGCATGAGGTCCCTCCCCTTTTTTTGATGCCTACCAAACCGAGGTCTACGCCATCGCCTTTTAGTTACAACAATTCACTTGCCAAGTTCGCCAACTCTGACCGTTCACCCTTTTCCAAAGTGATGTGGGCAAAGAGCTTTTGGTTTCTTAAGCGATCAATCAGATACGAAAGTCCGTTACTTTGCGCGTCCAAGTACGGCGTATCGATTTGGCGGATGTCTCCGGTAAAAATAAGTTTGGTATTCTCACCCGCCCTGGTAATTATGGTTTTGACTTCATGCGGGGTCAAATTCTGAGCTTCATCTATTATGAAAATCAAATTGGATAAGCTGCGTCCACGGATATACGCCAAAGGGGCGATCTCTATCTTTCCAGTTTGTACTAGCTCGTCTAGTTTCTTATATTCCTTGTCTTCTTCCCCATACTGGCTCTTAATAAACTTTAGGTTATCCCATAGAGGTTCCATATACGGGTTTAATTTGGACTTAACGTCCCCAGGGAGGTAGCCAATATCACGATTCCCGAGCGGCACAATCGGCCTAGCCAGAAATACTTGCTTAAAATCATGGCGTTGTTCAAGCGCGCTGGCCAAGGCCACCAAGGTTTTACCGGTACCTGCCACTCCCTGGAGAGAAACCAATCTAATCTCAGGTCTCAGCAGAGCATGAATCGCAAAAATCTGCTCCGCATTGCGAGGCTCAATCCGGCTCACGCTGCGCTTGTTAATCTTCTCCAATACGTGTTCTGAGGCGTTATGAAAAGCTAGTGCGGACTTTTTGCCATTTCGCAAGATCAGATAATGGTTAAAGATGCGAGACTCGGCTGGGATCAGATCTGCGGGGAGTCTCCCAACTCGATAAAACTCATCTATGGCATCATCTGGAAAATCCTGGATCATAGACTTGCCACTGGGAAGAGATCCTACATCTTTGATCTTTCCAGTCTCGTAGTCTTCCGCTGGAAGATTCAACGACTTCGCCTTAAGGCGAAGCGCGATATCCTTGGTCACTAGGATAACCTTACGGTTCTTTTCCTGGGCTTGAAGGGCTAGTGCCGCATTTAGGATTTTATGGTCAGCTTTGGGACCATCGAAGAGCTTCTCGGCGTCTAGCGGGCTTTTTGTTCCGTAGATTACCTTAAAACGTCCGCGACTACGTCCCTCCAGCGGGATCCAATCCTGCAGCATGTAATCCTTAGAGAGCCGATCAATGTATCTAATAAACTCGCGTGCTACAAAATTTTTGGTATCGCTCCCTTTCTTAAAGTTGTCCAATTCTTCCAAGACTGTAAGTGGTATCGCCACGTCGTTATCTTGAAACTCATTAATAGCAAGATGGTCGTATATGATGACCGAGGTATCTAATACGAATATCTTTTTTTTCTTGTTTTCCATACGAATTTAGTGAATTGCACCCATAAAAACTGAAATCTTCCCTTATAGATCAATATCGGTAACTTTTCGTCTTGCTTTAGTTTCTGAGCGAATATGCTTATCCCTTAGTACCTTCTCCTGATGCCGTTTAGAGCGTTTCTGTTTTTGTCTCCGTATTTTAGAGATTTCCTGCTGCCGCTTCATTTTCTTATCGAGGAGTTGTTCCGCTAAACGTTCGCACAGCGTCCGTCTGGCAAAAAAGCGGTTTGAAGCTTGGGAACGGGTGCGTTGGCATTTAACTTCAATGCCAGAGGGGATATGAAGAATATAAACACAGGATGAGGTTTTATTGATTTTCTGCCCGCCCGGACCGGATCCCTTAACAAATTTCTCTATCAAATCCTCTTCTCGGATGTTGAGCTGGGCCATTTGCTGTAACAGCTCTTTTTCCTTCTCGGGACTGATCATGCTTTTTAGCTAACCTTCTAAATTATCTAAGTAACCTTTTATCTAATTTTAACCTTCTTTGTTTGGGTATAAAAGTTGTTTTGTAACTAGCTAAAATGAAGCATGATTTTGGCCGCTTAAATTTATATTGAAGCAACTTACACTCTTAATCGGATTGAGTGGGTGATTGAGAGATCTAAATATGAGGGAATTAAACAAATGGGAGGAAACAGATAATGGCAATGAGTAGATCAAATGAACGCCCGTCAAGGGCACTCTTTGGGGATTATGAGGCAGGAGGGAAGGCCCCCGCTCAAGAGGAGCCCTCTAATATCTCTAACTTCATGATATTGCAATACAATTTTCGTACGCGAAAGTCTGTTTCGCAATGGGAAATAGAGTCTGTTAAGGATTTAATCGATTCAGCTGGACTAAATGAGATGGAGTTAAGCAGTCTTAAAGAGATTTGCCGCGCTCGTTCACAGGAGAGTCAGCGCGCTGTGGGATGGCACTGTGGGTTTGATGACCTTGTGAGTTACCTAACTGATCTGATTGAAGTGGAGCAAGCGGCGTAAGGGGAACGGTATCTGGTTACGTGGGACGTAATCTAATTTGCTGGGGTTTGTGTACTGTCTTGTATTTTTGGGTGTTTGCGGAGAGTCGAAGCGGAAGGTGAGGGAGTAGTTTATAACTCTGCGGTATCACTGGGGTTTAATCGGGCGTTCCTTGTGTTCTGCACTGGTCTAAGGGGGCAGAACCGCTTTTTTTATGTTAGTGACATGTTACCAGAGCACGGCCCCAAAGTGTTGGTACGGAAGTTGCTTTAGTAGTAAATCAGAAGACGCAACCCAACACCCATTGAGTTGTATTAGTCTGCTCGCTCTCTAAATGCTCTCTCGATGCTCTCTCAATTTGGCGCACTGGTGATGACCTGTTCCTCCCCAGCCGGTGCGCCAATTGTTTTTCTTGCAAAGTTACTTTGAGACTGTTTTCCGGCGTGATCCTTAACTTGTAGAGGAGTTGCGGTGTGTGTTGATCGGGTTGGTGATAATGTTGTCTGCGTACATACGGATGGCTTATTCCGTTGTGGCATAGTTATCCTCTTACAATCTAATAATTAAACACACCAACTCCCCCTGACCTCTTTGCAGAATCAGGAAGTTGCACATTCCATGCAGTGACTTCGAATCCAAAAAAGACCTGGCAGCACAACCTCTCCAACCAAACCGATGCCGCCTGTTCAACAACTAATTCAGTAACTATGTTCCCTCTCATATATTTCTCGTCTCTCCGGAAAGTCGTCCCCAAACATCCCGGTAGTCACGGCCCGACATCGCCGATCCTCTAGGGGCAAGTCGTCCCCAATCGTCGTCACTTAAAGTTCTTAAGAAATCACGAGCTGAACTAACAGTCTGATTACCCGCCGGAATACCCGTCCTTCTCTCAAATTCATTGCCCATCGATTCGGAAATACTTCTCGGAACATTGTTCATACGCATAAGCACCGCCGACTCAGTCTTGACACCATGATAAATCATAGCGGGCAAACTGTTGATCCGGCGTTTTTCGTCAACAGGAAGCTGATCGAAGTCAATACCGCTTATCTTACACAATGCTGAAAGACCCCATGGACCCTTGTTCGTCAAATCCCGGTAAATTGCCTTACACGTGCTCATAATCGCCTCAGTACCAGTCTTATTACTGAAAAACTCCATCGCTATGTCCTGAATGGAACGACCATCCACCCAAGCACGAGTGATGTTAGCGATATGCTGATGCGTCAATCTCTCTGAACGGACCTCTGATAACTTGATCTCCGGGATACGCATCATAATGCCGATCAAGTTTGGAAGAAGAGACGTAGCTGCATCTCCGAATATACTCGTTGGCTCCCAATCCGCAGGTGTTAACTTTTTCCTCATCTGATTAAGACCTGCAAGCGCTATGGTGACACCTTCTGGAGCAAAGCCTGTCGCATCGGCCAAAGCCGCCGGGCCCGGCTTGGCTGCTAACTTCCTGGCGTAGTCCGCCGTGGCTTGTAGGAGGGCTTGCGCCTTTTTCCTCGCGCTCTCGTCTGAACGCTCCTGCAATATTCCGAAGCCATAGGTGTTTCGAAGTAACTGCTCCGTTTCTGCTAGCACAGAATCAAGGTTCTTCTTTTCATTCCAGAGATGCGCTACGTAGCAACGGAAATCCAACCATTGCTCGTTCTGAATAACCGAAGAAAGCTGTCCAAGCATGCCAAGGCGCTCTACTTCATCTAGTAATCCAATGAGACGAGAGACCGGTGCCCCCATCGTCCTACTAATGAACTGCCGATTACTGGTCGGATCCTCACCAGCCGCTAATCCCACAACTCCAACACTTTCCTGATTCACTCGCCCTGCACGTCCTGCAAGGTTCCAGAATGTTCTTGGGCTCATTTCTTTCCCATAGGGATACTTCCGCGTAGCCAAGAACACCGATGCAATGGGAAAGTTGATGCCATGGATGAGTGTCGTCGTCGTACAAAGGACTCGCAAAGCTCCGATTTCGGTAAGCCATCCCATGAGCGTTCGGGTTTCGTCGGAAAGCCCCGTATGATGAACGCCTACGCCATGCCCGAGCATCTGAATAAGCTCAAATTGTGGACTGATTTCGGTTTGCAAGAATCGCTGGACTAAGGTGACTTCTGGTGGAATATCATCAAAAGGTGCGAGGCTGTCTTTCACAGTTCGCGCCGTAGACCACGCATCAGTAATCTTCTGGACAACAGCGATGCTGGTCCCCCGTTCCGAGAACACCTTCGCCATAGCCCCAGCCTGTACGGACACCCCCTTTGCTTTCGAGAAGGGAATATTCAAGGGTTTGACAGTCCCAACCTGATGCTGTCCGTGGAAATGAATGGTCTTCGGAGTTGTGGTCAGAGTTTCGTATTGTAGCTTCCATCCTCCACGAATCGAACTATCCCCTACGGCATGGAATAAGCCAACGGCTCGTTCATTTGGTTGCCAAGGTGACGTTCCAATACTTATTGTCTTACCCGCATCAGCGCCGAGCCACCTCGCTAAATCACCTGCATTTGGAACAAAAGGCGTCAACAAAAGGAAATTGGCTCGGTCACATTCCCGCTTGATGGTAGCCAATAGCAATTCAATCCTCAGTCCACGTTCTTCGTCTTCTATACTGTGCGCCTCGTCCATTACTACCAGAGCCAACGGACGAGCTACTTTCTTGTTTCGGATAACAAGATGCAGCTTTTCCGGTGTAGCAACAAGAATGTGAAAGGGTACGGATTCACCTTGAGCCGCAAGCATCGACTCTTCGAAAGCGTCTATCTCTATAGCGCCGGTCAACTGCTCAACCAGGATATCCAATGGACCGAAGTCTTCACGCAGACGACGGGTCAGTTGTGCCACAAGAGCCCGCGTTGGTGCGACATATGCGACCCATCCCTTGTCCGCATCAAACTGATTCAGTACCTGGAGCATTCGGAACTGCTCCAGCACAGTCTTTCCTCCGGATGTAGGCAGGTCCACTACCACCGCGCGGTTTGCTTGGTCTAAGAGGCCCTGCTCCTGTAAGGCAGCACGTTGCGGAGGCAAGAGCTCAAACATTGAACGCGTCTTGGTAACACTTTTGACAAATCGAGCTACACGGGAGTTAACAGCTTGGGCCACCTTCCAGAGAGAAGCGGCAACCATCCGTCGGGAAGTGGCGTGCAACCAGCGAAGGATTACTTCGAGAGTAATGTCTTGTGCGGTTGAGGCTGCTCGTCTAGCCGATTCAAAATGTTTATCCAGCTCTCCTTCAATTCCCACCGGTTGCCCTTGAAGCATATAAACTGAAATAAGTTCCGTGGCCTTCACCCAGTGATACAGCGCAACAAGGCGAAGAGCTGCAGCTTGAGCGACGAAGCCGTCGAGTTTGGCAAATGAACCGTCCTCGTACTGTTCTTGGTCCTTCCGCAAACCAGCAATGATCTCTCGGATCCCATCGAGGTCATCCCATCCTTGTTTGCGCAAGAGGCGCAGCCAGCAGTCGAAAAGTCGACGAAGTATCCGGTCTTCCCAAGTTGCATCCTCGACTGACGGCGGACTTACCTCTCGTTCATGGTCCTTGAGCCAGCGCCTGAGGTCCGTCCACTGGTCTCCGCAATAAGCAAGCGCCGACAAATGGAGAACATGAAATATCATATTTTCTGAACTCGCTGGTATCGGCAAAGTCTTTCGCAAGGCGTATGCTCGGAAAGTTCCTGCCTGTGCCTGAAATCGCAGCTGAACACGCTCTTCATCAGCCGCGGGATGTAAAAGCGCATCCAACCCCTCGATTGCAGCCACTTCGTATGCCGTGGCAACACGTTCTAGTAATTCGCTGTCTGTGTCAGTCTCGTCATGGGTAATCACCATCTGGTGTCCAACAGCAGAGCGCAAGGTTCGAACCTTGGCTACCTCTAACGCACGCGCTAGCCCATCTTCACCAATAGCCTTGATAGCCCAATGCTGGTCGACGCGATTAAGGGCATCCTCAGTAATGAGCACGTCAGTTTTGAGCATGTGCGCCCTCCCTTGCTGCAATAGCGCGTTGTGCAAGCGAATTGATGGTTTTCCTCGGCAGGTACATTGCTCTCAGTTCAATGTCAGTTTCCGTGAAGCCTCTTCCGGCCAGTCTACTGGCACAACGTGCTAAATCCTCTCGCTTCGGTTCCACATCCCTTACCAAGACTCCAAACAAAGAAACGTCGTCAGGATTGACGAGATAACGTCTCATAGCGCTACGGTAATGCTCAAACCACTTAGTTCCCTTCGCATGGTGTCCGAGGTACTTCACTAGAGGATCCTTCACCTTTGTCGAGTCACGCAGTTTCTCCAGCTGCTTCCTCAGCCCTTGGCGGCCGTCCATAACACTCGGAGGCCATGCCTCCTGCTGAGAAGTCTTAACCTCGCCGAATACAAAGCGGTGAGTGTCGTTGACCTTTTCCGTGCTCTGAAAGCCAACGAGATCGGTTCCGGCGGGGCTGGCACTCGGATTCTTCAGGTCGCGCCCTGTTGGCCGGGGGAACTCACAATTTCTATGCTCAACAAGAAATGCCTCCGATAGAGCCTCTCCCACACGCCAGTTATCCAACGTTACGCTGTTGGTCAAAATGCGCTTCAAGCTCTTGTCCGAAAAGTCTGTTGTTATAACGCTCGTCAGGATGGTTCTAAGGTCCAACGTGCCGACATCGTCCCAAAGAATGCGCGATACGGAGCTGCTCAACGCGGCAGCAAGCTCTTCGTCCGTATAGGACGCACCTCGCGCCTTGACAGGTGCAACATCCGCTCTATAGACTTCGGCTCCATCCGCCATCGTCATTGGGCGCACCTCCGGATTTTACCTACCCGTTGATTTCGTTCTTCTTGAATTTCCACGGTCTCCCATCCGATGAGCGGGCATCCAGCGCTTGTCGATCCGTCGGTTCATCGTATCGTTGATAACACCGATATATTTGGATATCCCTTCCACCGACAACCACCAGTCCTCGACCTCAGTCATTTTCCCTGCCCCCGCACGGTTTGACCGCCTGCTCGCCCTGAGCATAGGAAGGAGAAACCCCCATTTTCCAATGGATCGTGGTATGCTGATTTTCGATTGTCAACCACTATTTGCCGCAGAAACCTGAATTTGCCCGTACCTATAACCTATCGTGATCTCTGTCAGCGGCAGCATGAAAATATTGAGCCATATCCTGTATCTGGGTATCCGTTCACGTGAATATTAAATTGGGGGATTACAATCTGTTACCAGTGCGATTATACGGAGTATCAAAGTGGTCCCCTGAGAGGACCTTTTACCTAGACTTCAATATTTGTAGACTTTGTGTAATCAATTCCGTTTTCTGCCTGAGCGGTAAAATTTCACTTTCTCCAGAGAAAGTAATATTCATGCAAACGGTTACAGTACCGCTTACGCGTGGAATTGATCATGCAATTTTGTTTTCTGCCTGGGCGGTGGCGCGGAATTAATTAAAATTTCACTTTCTCCAGAGAAAGTAATATTCATGCAAACGGTTACTTCATTACACCTGAACGCTTACACGAAATTCCATCACACGCCGTACCTTATGGAGGGCATGTAGAAACTCCGGCTCGGCATACTTCGGCTTCCTGCCCCTCTTTTGCGGTTTGGCTTTTCTTCCAGTGAATTAGATCATTCGATGTTACCGAACTAACCGTAACCCCTTCAAGAACTCTGAATCTGCATAGCGAGACTTCGGACCTCGCTTTTTTCCCACGGATTTTCGCCCCGACCGCCGCTTCATAAAAAGCCGGATTGCGTATGCCTCGCTCTCGATATAGCTCAGTTAGCATCTCCGATTTCTCGAATTTTGAGGCACGATGATATTTTTCTCGTAAGGATTAAAAAAGATACTGTTTTACTATTTCTTCCATGTTCTTATCCTCCCTTTTCGGTAACATAGAATTATGAGTCAACGTATCTTCGTTACCGCCTCAATTTTCATTTGAGGTAACATTTAATATGAGGCAAATCGGTTTGTCATATACGTAGTGTATTTATAGCAGATTTATGTCAAAATTAATGGCTAACGGTTTGGAAACACGCAAATGCGGTTATCGCCATCCGGGTCGAAACCATCTGCCAAAAGGAGTCTTACATGAACCTCGTAAAGCCACGACGTTTGCGCCCCGGAGATCGTGTGGCGCTCGTTTCGGTGTCGTCACCTGTGCCTTCCAGAGGTGACGTCGACAACATGGTTAAGTGCCTCGAAGCCTTCGACCTCACCGTCGACGTCGATGAGAATGTCATGGATTGACTCGGCTACCTAGCGGGTGCCGACAGCGTCCGTGCATCAGCTCTGACGCGGGCCCTCGAGAACCCGGATATCCGCGCCGTGTTTTTCGCGTGGAGAGGAAAGGGTGCAAACCACCTGTTGACGCACATCGATTACGCAGCGCTCCGGCGTGATCCGAAGATTGTCATGGGGCTCAGTGATCCATCCGCCATTATCAACGCGATCACGAAGATGAGTGGAATTGTCACCTTCCATGGGCCTACCGGGGTCAACTTCGCTAATCCGGACGGGCTCGCGGAGTTCACAGAGACCGCCTTCCGCAATGCCATCTTCGGCACGACCTACCCTGCGGGAGTACCTCGCTACTCATCCTGGCAAGTACTCCGGCCCGGAGAAGCTTCTGGACCGCTCGTGGGTGGCCACCTTTCGACCGTTCAGACCCTCCTGGGATCGGTTTACGAACCAAACTGGGACGGGGCCATTTTCTTCTGGGAAGAGGTCGGCCGCGCCTCTCGAGCGATTGACCTCAGCCTTTGGCAATTCAGGCTCAATGGGGTCTTCGATCAGATTTCCGGGATGGTGGTGGGGCGTCCCCTCGAATGCACCGACCCAGCTTACGACGGCGGATTCGACCTTCTGGCAACGATCAAGAATGCGACCAGCGGCTACTCCTTCCCGATCCTTTTCAACGTCGACCTCGGTCACGCCGACCCCAAAGTGACGCTGCCGCTGGGCGCTTGTGGTCACCTCGATCTTCGGGATGAAGCAGATCCTCAGTTCACTCTCATAGAATCCGGAGTCGTGTGATGACGATCCAGTCTAAGGTGACAAGCTACGCCGACGAGATATCCTTCAGCGCGCTGCTCGAGGCGGACCATTCCAATGTCAGAGCATGAGTCCAATGTAGTCATCGGAGGGAGTGGTGCGCTCAAAGGGAACCGGGACCCGGTGTCCAGGGCGACGCGAGAGCGTATGTCGTGAAGTCCTGTGGCTGGTTGTCGCATCTGGAGTCAGTCAGCGTGATTGATGGCAACATGTACGCTGTGAAGCATCTTCGCGCTCGACAGGAAAATAAGTGGTGCTCATGTACCTATCTTAGGTTCGTATAACACATGGAGGAAACATGAAGACATGTAAATGGCCCGCACCGTTGACCTCGGGAGCAACCATCGGAATCGTTACACTTGGAGCTCCCGAAGCAGCTCGAAATCCCGATCATGTCCAGAGGGGTTTGGATTGGCTCCAATCCCGAGGGTTTCATTACAAGATTGGCCCACATGCGCTAAGTGATAGTGGTTTTCTCGCTGGAACACCGACAGAACTCGTTGGCGACCTTGCGCGGTTCTTACTCGACCCGGAAGTTTCCTTCATAATGATCGCCGGCGGCGGGGCAAATTGCAACCGAATGCTACGTCTTATCGACGTCGACTTGTTTGCAAGTGCGGGGAAAGGAGTGCTTGGCCTGAGCAATCCGACATTACTGTTAAATGCTTTAACTGCGAGGAGCGGGTTAATTTCCTTTCATGGCCCCGCTTTAGTCTGGAACTTCGGAGGGGAAGATCCTCTCGATGAATACTCAGAGCGCCACCTTTGGACTGTTCTGAAGCAAGAATCGACCATGGTAGTTGAACCCGAGGACAACTGGCGCTGGCTTCGATCCGGGCAGGGCGACGGGATTGTACTCGGCGGTAATCTCTGGTCACTGCAGCAGTTACTCGGAGCGCCGTGGGAACCCGATTGGTCCAATACTATATTGTGTATTGAAGATTGTTTTTCGCAAGTTCACCAACTAGACGCAATACCAACGCACTTCGATGACGCCGGCGTGTTGAAAAAACTGGCAGGGATGGTTGTCGGCGTGTTCGAAGGCTTATTCGAGGAGGACTATCCGCCAGCTCCGCCTATCGAAGATGTGATATGGGATTTGGTCAGGTCGTATAACTATCCGGTTCTTAGCGGTGTCCATATAGGCCATACTAACCGCAAGATCACCATTCCGCTCGGGGCTAAGACACATCTAGATAGCACAACAAACTTGTTCTCATTTGACACACCGATGTCGGAGTGAACATAAACTATGCTTCTGCATCAGCAGCGCTATCACTAGACTTGTGCAGATGCCTGCGCGCTTTCCTGCATGAAAGGGACTTCGTTAAAATCCATACCCCGGTGTTAATACGTTCGCAACGCGGAAACATTGACCCAATGGCCGGTGCACAAAATCGGTACTGCCCCCAAGACGGTGCGCCTCATCTACGCGATCACCAAGTCCCAGCCAGCGGAGATCAGGTCCTCGAACCGTTCACGGTTGTACTCACTCACCTGAGCCGCGCTCCAGCCGCGGCGCTTGTCCAGAGGCTTGACAGAATCCATGGGCACGACCACCTGGGAAAACATCTGCCATGCATTGGCGGGCAGAACCTCCGGGTCGTGATTGCCCTTTTCACCGTTCCCCAAGCCCGTCACCGAGGCAATTCGTTTCAATGTCTTGATGTCCTACGAGTTGGAAGGTCTCCCCGAAGTGAAAGCGCATCTCGCTGACCCACTGGCTCACCAACCCTTTCGGGGCGATGACCAGCGTTCGCTTGACTAGCCCGCGAAGTTTAAGCTCCCGCATGATGAGCCCAGCCTCGATGGTCTTGCCCAGGCCGACCTCATCCGCCAGGAGATAGCGTACCCGGTCATTAGCTATGGCGCGAGACAGGGCACGAATCTGATGTGGAAGCGGAATGACGGAAGGTTCGATAGGAGCGAGCAGGACGTTCTAGATCAGCGCGTCGATTACCCGCGTAGCGGCAGCGATGTAGGCAATATCGTCCGGCGAGCCGGTGCCCTCGCTCTCCAGAGACTTGAGCCGGGGAGCCGGGATGCGGACCACGGAGTCGCGGTCGGGCAGCTAAACGCGGCAGGTCGTCTCGCCCCAGAGCGTCTGGGCTTCAGTGACCTTGCAGGCGCAGTTATGCACGGCACTGTATTGCCACTCCCGACTGACTCTGGAAAATTTCATCCTTGAATCTCCAGTCTCAACCGGTTTGACCTGATGGGAGAGCGTGACCAGTGCTGCTCCACTGCTTGGACGAATGCCGGATGAACCAGTTTGGCCCGTTGCGTCAGCCAATCTTCTTGATCTAATCGAAGATAAAGGCCTTCCGCAGGATGATCACTAAGTTTTGATGTTAATAGGAATGTTTGGATCTCTGGATATGTAAAGCGCCCGCGAGCAAGAACAGGAACCTGAGCGATACACATTTCCTTTAAGAGAGCATCTCGACGATCCGAAGAAAGAAACCTGTGAAATCGTTTATCATAAACATCGAAACCAAGGAACCAATCCGGCAAGTGGTCATAAAAAATCGAGTGTTGAGCATAGCACCATTCCCCGAAAAGTATAAAATAGTCGGAAAGATGCTCAAACAGCGTATCCATCCGTGGTGCCAACCAATCGCCAAGTTTTCTCCACTGACCTGATCCGGGTAAATGCAAGTATGCGCCCCTATTCTGTGCTCGAATAATTCCTTCCGAATCAAAAGAGATTCCCAGATTCGCGCCATCTACCTTCTCCTCGACAACAAGGTCGTGCTGCAGGAATTCATCACGCTCCGATTCCGACAGCACCTTGTCATCCCGAATATAAACGCCAGCTAGCGTTGCCAGATGTGGCGTGGAGGGGAATTTAAAAAAATCGTCTTTCATGGCCCGCTTTTCCCCGCACACTTGGATTTGACATATGCCTGGCAGAGAAAATGAACGGTAATACCAACGTTGTTCAAAGCATTTTTCCAACCCCACCATTTGCTGTCCGTGGCTTGCAGGATCGGAGGTTTCTCCGGGTGAGCGTTGGCAACGGCAACAAATTTGCGATCCGATCTATCGAAATTGTTCAGGTTGCCATGCGTAGGAAATTCTTTGTATGAATCGCCAATTCTGTTGATGGTTACTCGGTGGTCGTCAGGTAGTTTCCAGCGATTATCGTGAACCCATTTCACGAAACGATCCCCAATACCTGGCTGTCCCTTCATGGAAAGCTGCCGACGGTATTCATCGAAGATTTCGTTTCCCGCATCGATGATCAGGCCGCGCTCTGTAATGACGTGCTTTATTGCCGTAATGCAGACCTTGACGCAATCACGTAATTTTTCAGGAATCTCGTCAGGGCAAAGTGCATAATTGGCCGTTTTCGGGACATTTGTGTCCACGAGGCATTTCTTCGGCAAATTCATTCGGATATCTCCAACTTTTTCGCGCCCGGCTGCGTCCGTTTTTTCATGGCGGCCTCAGCTTGCCCAATGATGTCACCCATCTCATCACCGAAAAAGTTTTCCGGCCAGTTCAGGATGTTTCCCAAGATGTCGATTTGCAGAGAGTCGAGTGTAGAAGGAATCTTGCCAATATTTGCGAAGTAAGCCGACACTTTTTCTTGGGGAACCTTATCCTCGGCAATCCCACGTTGTAACCGCCGCAAAAAATGTTCCGAATGGGTCTCGATGATCAACTGAATATTTCTATGCGTTCCTTTTTCTCTGGAGTTGATCACGTCAATCATTACGTCGGCCAAAGCAGATTGCGCACTCGGATGTAAATGAATTTCCGGCTGTTCCATAATAATTGTTGAACCAGGAGGTGCATAAAAACACTGGACCAGAACCGGTAGCACCTGTGAGATGCCAAACCCGACATCGGGAAGATCTACCCAGTCTTTTGACCCCTTGGTACAAACCTTCACCTCGTATTCCTGTCGCTGCTTGGATATGGGTTCAACCTCGAAGTCTTCGATCAGACCCATTCCCTTGAGTTTGAGAGCAATGATTTCCTCAAGCGATTTTGCTCGTTGTTTGTAGCCCAAGCTGATTCTTCGGCCTCTTGCCGCCAGGATAGCTGCGATAGTGTTTTCGCCTGAAAAGCCGACGCTTTCAGGAGTGATACCACCCCATGTATAAAGTCTTTCCGCTTTTGTTCTCAGTGGTCCAAGGTAGAAGATTGAGTTGAACAGTTTTTCATGCGCAAGATTGAGATCCTGAACGAAATCAGCATTTTGATAATAGGCGACCACCTCGTCAGGGAAACCATAAAATCGAACGACATCTTTAAGTGCCCAAGCGCGACCTTGTTTTCTGACGAGAGCGTATTCCCCTGCTGTTACTTCATATTCACGTTTATCGGGTTTTTTTGAAAGAGCATTTGAAAGAGCAACGGAAAGGGACAGGATATCTTTCTTGAAAAGACAGTATTTAAATTTCGAAACCTGGGGCGAATTCTTCGTTGAGTCGCTTAATTCGACTTCGGCGCTAAAATCCAATTCATCGCCAGA